>CADCTH010000467.1 GCA_902805495.1 uncultured Actinomycetospora sp. | reverse complement strand
GTCGCGACCCGGGCGGTCGGCGGGACGACGGGCGCCGTGGCCACGTACTGCGGCCCGCCCGACCGGCGCGGCAGCGTGACGGTCATCGGGCCCTCCCGGCGCGAGGGTCCAGGCGGCGCAGCAGGACGGCCGCGAGGACGACGAGCCGGGGTTCCACCGAGTGCACCGACGGCCTCCTCGCGCGACCGGGCGGCGGAGCCCGGCGTCGTCACCTCCCTCGGCGCGGACGCCCGAGAAGGTGACAGTGTGTGTTCGCGGGAAGGGTCTGGACCAGGGGGTTCGCGAAAATCGCGACGCGGTGTCACGCGGCGTGCCCGCCCCGGGGACCGGGACGGGCACGCTGAGGAAGATCGAAGCGGTCTAGGCGGAGCGCGCCACCGCGAACGGGGCCGTGCTGCGGGCGACCCGCGGCGCGGGCGCGGAGAACGGGCGGGTCAGCGGGTCGCGGCGGGCGGTGTCGTTGTCGATCGCCTGCGGGCGCGTCACCTGCACGGAGCCGACCTCGACCAGACGGCGGTTCACGCGCTCCAGGCGGGCCTGGCGCGCGGCGGTGTCGACGGCCTCGCGGCGGCGCTCCCGGCGTGAGTGGCGGGCGCGGGCCGGCAGGGTGCTGGTGCTGGTGCTGGTGCTGGTGCCGGCGCTGGTCGGGCGGCGGAACATCTCGATCACGTCCCTCAGGGCGACGGGCCGACGTACGGTCACCCTCTCCATCGAGCGCCGTTCGGCGCTCCTTGATGGGCCGTCCGGTGGATCACGGACGGCTCACTCGAAGAGGCCGTCGAAGAACCCGTCGTCGCCCTGCTCGGTGCCGTCGTACTCGCCGCTCTCGCCGGTGTCGCCGAGCCCGGGATCGGTCTCGCCGCCCGGCTCGTCGCCCGTCGCGCCGCCGGACTCGTCGCCCGCCGGCGCTCCCGTGGTGGGTGCGATGCCCGAGCGCGCGACGTCGACGGTGACGGTGCTGCCGCGGGGGACCGGGGTGCCCGCGCCGGGGCGCAGCCCGACGACCGTGCCCGCCGTGCCGCCCCCGTCGACCTCGCGGAACGAGACCTCCAGGCCCACGCCCTCGAGCGTCGCCTCCGCGGAGTCGCGCGAGCGCCCGGTGACGTCGGGGACCTCGAGGGTGGCGCGGCGCTGCCCGACGACGAGCTCGATGGGGCTGCCCGCGGCCAGCAGCGAGCCGGGCACCGGGTCCTGGCCGACGACCTGCCCGACCTCGGTGGCGTCGTCGGTGTCGCGCAGGCGCGGCACGGGCGTGAGCACGAGCCCGGCGCCCGCCGCCGCGACGCGCGCCGCCTCGGGGCTGCGCCCCACCAGCAGCGGGACCTGCACCAGCCCGGGGCCGCGGCCGACGCGCAGCGTCACCGCCGACGCCTCGTCGACGCGGGCGCCGACGTCGGGCGACGCGGCCACCACCCGGTCGACCTGCTCGGGTGGCGACGCCGTGGGGACGACGATCGGGGCGAGCCCGGCGTCGGTGACCGCGCGGACGGCCTCGCCGCGGGAGAGCCCGACGAGGCGGGGCACCTCGCTGTCCGAGGGGGCCGTCAGCCACCAGCCGCCGAGACCGAGCAGCGCGGCGAGCCCGAGCGCCACCGCGAGGAGACGCCGGGGGCGACGGCGGGGCGCCACCGCGGCGTGCGCCCCGGTGCGCGGGGAGCGTTCGGGCTCCGTGCCGCGCCGGGTGCCGCGCCCGATGACCGGGCTCAGCCCGGTGGTCGCGGTGCCCGGGCCGCCGCGGCCGGGGTCGGTGGGGTCGCCGGTGTCGTCCGGGTCCCCGAGGCGTTCGTGCTCGGCCAGCACCGCCGGCGCGTCGGGGCGCTCGCCGGCGAGCACGCGCAGGAGGTCGGCGCGCATGTCGGCCGCGGTCGCGTAGCGGTTGTCGGGGTTCTTGGCCATCGCCCGCCGGACGACGGCCTCGAGCTCGCCCGGGACGTCGACCCCGGCCGGGGCGAGCGCCGCGACCAGCGGCGGGTCCTCACGGACGTGCTGGTAGACGATCGCCACCGGGCTGTCGCCGCTGAACGGCGGCTCGCCGGTGAGCAGCTCGAAGAGCACGCAGCCCGCGGCGTACACGTCGGCCCGCGCGTCCACCTCCTGCCCGAGCCCCTGCTCGGGGGAGAGGTACTGGGCGGTGCCGATGACCATGTCGCCGGTGAGCCCGGGCCCGGTCTCGGTGAGGGCCCGGGCGATGCCGAAGTCCATCACCTTCACGACGTCGCCCGGCGTGATCATGATGTTGGCCGGCTTGACGTCGCGGTGCACGACGCCGTGCTCGTGGCTGAAGCCCAGCGCGCCGCAGACGTCGGCCATCACCGCGCAGGCGCGTGCCGGCGGCATCGGCCCGTGGACGCGCAGCAGGTCGCGCAGCGTCGACCCGCTGACGTACTCCATGACGATGAACGGCAGGTCCACGTGCTCGCCGGCCACCTCGCCGGTGTCGTAGACCGCGACGATGCCGGGGTGGTTCAGGGCGGCGACGTTCTGCGCCTCGCGCTCGAAGCGCAGCCGGAACGACGGGTCGCGGGCGAGGTCCGCGCGCAGCACCTTGATCGCGACCTCCCGGCCGAGGCGCACGTCGAGTCCCGCGTGCACGTCGGCCATGCCGCCCCGGCCCAGGGCCGGACCGAGCTGGTACCGCCCGGCCACCACGGTCGCCTGCGTCATCCGCTCCTCGCGCCTCCGCTCGGGTCCCGCTGCCGTGGTCGACGGTCAGCATCACCCGGGCGGGTCCAACGGCGCGGGACCGGGTCGGGAACGGTGCGTCGCCCCAACGGCTGCTCGAGTTCGTCCGTTCGCCGGGGCAGCGACCGCCGAGCGGCGTCAGCAGTCGCAGCCGCAGCCGTCGCAGCACCCGCCCTCGCAGCAGCAGCAGTCACAGCAGTCACAGCTCCACGACGAGCAGTCGCAGCAGCTCGCGCAGGGGTTGCTGCGCGGCCGGCCGCTCCATGGGCCGGTGATCTCCTCGGCGCAGCAGAGCTGGCCGGTGCAGCACAGCCCCGCGGCCGCCACGCACCCGGTGACGAGCCCGCGGGGCGGACGGACCCGGCCCGGGTCGCCGGGCTGCGGCGGCTGGTCGGTGGGCGGCTGCTCCGTCCGGGCGTGCGTGCGCCCCAGCGCGCGGTCGGTCTCGTGGACCAGGAGGCGGTGGGCCAGCCGGGCGTCGAGGCCCGCGGGGTCGGGGAGCTCGACGCGGGGCAGCGTCGCGGCGAGCGTCGCGACCTGGTGCCGGGCCAGCGCGGTGGTGGCCTCCACGCCGGCCCCGGTGGCGTCGACCGGGTTCCACCGGCCGTGGCGCCGGTCGTCGGCGAGGTCGTCGAGGGCGTCGAGCAGGTGCGCGAGGCGCTCGAGCGCGGCGCCGGCGGCGGCGAGCGGGGCGGCGTTGCCCGGGCGCCC
>CADCTH010000466.1 GCA_902805495.1 uncultured Actinomycetospora sp. | reverse complement strand
GAGCTGGACCACCTGCTCTACCAGGAGCCGACCAAGGTCAAGGTCGAGGGCATCAACCTCACCTTCACCGGGCTGATCCTGCAGATCCAGAAGTCGATGCTGGGCAAGGACCGGGAGGCGATGCAGCCGCACATCCGCGCGTTCGTCGACCGCGCGGTCGTCTTCGCCACCTGTCCGGAGTGTGGCGGCTCCCGCCTGTCCGAGGCGGCGCGGTCGTCGCGGATCCGCGGCAAGCACATCGGCGAGGTCTCGGCGATGCAGATCAGCGACCTGGCGGCCTGGATCCGGGAGCTGGACGCGCCGGTCGGAGACGCAGCGGAGCGGAGCTCGACCATCAAGGGGGTGGGGCCGCTCCTGGAGTCGCTGACCGAGACGCTCGACTCGTTCGTCGAGATCGGGCTCGGCTACCTCTCGCTCGACCGGCCGGCGGGCACGCTCTCGGGCGGCGAGGCGCAGCGCACGAAGATGATCCGGCACCTCGGGTCGGCGCTCACCGACGTCACCTACGTCTTCGACGAGCCGACCATCGGGCTGCACCCGCACGACATCGACCGCATGAACAAGCTGCTCCTGCGCCTGCGCGACAAGGGCAACACGGTCCTCGTCGTCGAGCACAAGCCCGAGACCATCGCGATCGCCGACCACGTCGTCGACCTCGGCCCGCGGGCCGGCACCGCGGGCGGCGAGATCGTCTACGAGGGGCCCCTCGACGGCCTGCGCACCAGCGGCACGCTCACCGGCCGGCACCTCGACGACCGCGCGTCGCTCAAGGCGACGGTCCGCACGCCCGCCGGCGCGATGGAGGTCCGCGGGGCGGACACCCACAACCTGCGCGGGGTCGACGTCGACATCCCGCTGGGCGTGCTGGTGGCCGTCACCGGGGTGGCGGGCTCGGGCAAGAGCTCCCTGATCCACGGCTCGGTGGCGCGGCGCGACGGCGTCGTCGTGGTCGACCAGGCGGCGATCAAGGGCTCGCGGCGCAGCAACCCGGCGACGTACACGGGGCTGCTCGAGCCGATCCGCAAGGCGTTCGCCAAGGCCAACGGCGTGAAGCCGGCGCTGTTCAGCGCCAACTCCGAGGGCGCCTGCCCCAACTGCAACGGCGCGGGCGTGATCTACACCGACCTCGGGGTGATGGCGGGCATCTCCACGCTCTGCGAGGTGTGCGAGGGCAAGCGGTTCGAGGCGTCGGTGCTGGAGTACACCCTCGGCGGGAAGGACATCAGCGAGGTCCTGGCGATGCCGGTTGCGGAGGCGGTGGGGTTCTTCGGCAGCGGGGACGCGCGGACGCCTGCGGCGCACAAGATTCTCCTGCGTCTCGCCGACGTCGGGCTCGGCTACCTGACGCTCGGCCAGCCCCTGACGACGCTGTCGGGCGGCGAGCGGCAGCGCCTCAAGCTGGCGACGCAGATGGGCGAGGAGGGCGGCGTCTACGTCCTGGACGAGCCGACCACGGGCCTGCACCTCGCCGACGTCGAGCAGCTGCTCGGCCTGCTGGACCGGCTCGTGGACGCCGGTAAGTCGGTGATCGTCATCGAGCACCACCAGGCGGTGATGGCGCACGCCGACTGGATCATCGACCTCGGGCCCGGGGCCGGCCACGACGGCGGCCGCATCGTCTTCGAGGGCACGCCCGCCGACCTCGTCGCCGCGCGCTCCACCCTCACCGGCGAGCACCTGGCCGACTACGTCGGGGCCTGACGATCACCCAACGTTCGACTGCGCTGCGCCGAACGAGTGGCGGGCGCTGACTTCTGTCCGTATTCGTGTCACGGTGGGTGACCACGCACGAGGAGGACCCCATGTCGCTCAGCACCCCGCTCCGCCCCGTGGCCGTCCCGATCGACGCCCACGAACACACCACGGCCTGCTGGTGGGACCACCTGGCCGGCCGCTGGGCCGGCGCGGCCCACCCGGACCCGGCGGCGGCGCGCATCCCCGAGCCCCGGCACGCCCCCGAGGACGACGCCACGGCGATCTGACCGGGGAGCGGCTCAGCGCGCGCCCGCGGCCGGTCCGGACCCCGCCTGCGCGTGCAGGTGGTGGTCGGCGACGAGCGCGAGCACCCGGCGCGCCGCGTGCGGCGACTCCACGACGCCCGGAGGCACCGCCGCCCCGGCGCGCGCGTAGGCGCGGCCCGCGAGCGCCTCGAGGAGCTCGGTGACCGGGCCCTCGCGCGGCCCGGCGACCGGGGCGAGCCGCGTGAGGCCCCCGTAGCCGTAGGTGCGCTCCGCGTACTCGGGGAACACGCCGGCCAGGAACAGCGCGCCGTCGCCGAGACGGCGCCAACCCCCCGCCCGCTGGTCCTCGGGCAGCGCGAGGACCACCTCGGCCAGGGCCGGCAGGTCCAGCTCGTCCCACCGGAGGCGCCGCGGGCCCTGCGGATCCCGCCGCCACACGACGCCCGAGGCCAGGCGCGCGTAGGACGCGAGCAGCTCGGCGAGGAAGAGCCGGTGCGCCGGGTCCGCGGCGAAGGCGGCGAGCACCGGACCGTCGAAGACCGGCACGCGCGAGCGGGGTGCGGTCCGGTCGGGGACGTGCGTCCGGCCGACGAGCGCCCCGGCGACCCGGTGCACCGCCGCGGCGAACACCAGGAACGGCGACACGTGGCGGAACCGGCCCGCCCGGTCGTGGTCGGCGCGCAGCACCGCGTCCGCGACCGGGGTCCGGTCGAGCAGGTCGAGCACCAGCACCGGGTGGCGCCGCAGCGCCGGGACCTGGTCGGGCCGGTCGCCGCAGAGGGCCAGCAGGTCGGCGTCGGTCAGGTGCTCGCCGTAGCGGCGCGCCACGACCTCCCGGGTATCGCCGTCGTCCACGTCCCCATCATGCGCCCATCACGAGAGGGCTCAGCGCGTGCGGCGCATGCTCAGCGCGAGACCGACGTCCATCGCGCCGCGGAAGAGGAAGCCGAGGGCGACCATCACCGCGATGACCCACACGGCGGTACCGGGCGAGAACAGGAACACGAGCGCGACGACGATGCTCAGCGCGCCGAGCGCCCGGTTCCAGCCCCGGTGATCGCGCTCGGTGAAGCCGACCAGCAGGTCGTGGACACCGGCGACGAGGAACCAGAGGAACAGGCCCCAGGCCAGCGCGACGATCCCGGCTCCGGGCAGGACGAGCACGATGAAGCCGGCCACGAGGGCGAGCACACCGAAGACGACGAGCCAGCCGCGCCCCGTCGACCCCGTGTCTCCCCGCCAGGCGGCGCCGAGCTCCAGGGCGCCCTGGATGATCAGGACGATCCCGAAGAAGACGGCCGCGAAGACGATGGTCGCGCCCAGGTTGAACAGCGCGATCACCCCGACCACCAGACCGAGGATTCCCGACGCGAGGATCCAGCCCCACCCGCTCGACACCCGACGTACACCGAGCCCACCCACTGCGCTGGTCATCCGTCGCTCCTCGTCGCCGTGGCACCGCGTCCGTGACCATCGAATCGTCGCGATCACCCCCTGTCGAGGGGGCAGGCTTGACCGGTCTGCTGCGATGACCGTGTGGGTGCCCCCCTCCTCGACCCGTCCGTCGCGACGGACACCCACGCCGGGCAGCGGCTCGCGGGCGAGCCGGTCGCGTGGCTCGGCACGGTGGCGCCGGGCGGACGGCCGCACACCGTGCCCGTGTGGTTCACCTGGGACGACCCGGTGGTCACGGTGTTCAGCCGCCCGGACACCGCGAAGATCGCGCACCTGCGCGCGCACGCCGAGGTCAGCGTCGCGCTCGACACCGCCGAGCAGGGCACGGACGTCGTCACCGGCGGCGGGCGCGCGGTCCTCGCCGACCTGGCGCGCGTCGAGAGCGCCCTCGACGCCTTCGGGCGCAAGTACGCGCCGCTGCTCGGCGAGCAGCCGCTGGACGCCTGGCTCATGACGTTCTCGCAGCCGATCGTCGTGACCCTCGACCGCCTCGTCGTCTGGCGCAGCACCGCCGCGGGCCTCGAGTACCGGTCGCTGGTCTCCGGCGGGTGATCGTCCCGACGCGCCGGACCGTCCTGCGGGGCGGCCTCGGCGTCGCGGCCGCGCTCGTCGCCGGGTGCGCGGGGGAGCGAGCGCCGGTCCCCGCTCCCCCGTCCCCGGCGCCCGTCCCGGACGCCGGTCCCGCCCTCGCCGAGCTGGAACGCCGACAGGGCCGGCGCATCGCGCTGGTCGCGCTCGACACCGGCAGCGGACGGGCCGTGCGGCACCGCGCCGACGAGCGCGTGCTGATGTGCTCGACGGCGAAGGTGCTGATCGTCGCCGCGGTGCTGCGCCGCCGGCTCGCCGAGCCGGGCCTGCTCGAGCGCACGATCCGCTACACCCGCGCCGACCTCCTCGAGTACGCACCGGCGACGACGCCGCGCGTCGAGGAGGGCATGACCGTGGCCGCGCTGTGCGAGGCGGCGATCGTCGTCAGCGACAACACCGCCGCCAACCTGCTCACCGGCCTGCTCGCCGGACCGGCCGCGATGACGGCGTTCGTCCGCACGCTCGGCGACGGCGTGACCCGTCTCGACCGCCTCGAGCCCGCGCTCAACGAGACCGCGCCGGGCGACGAGCGCGACACCTCCACCGCGACGGCGATGACCGCCGACCTGCAGGGTCTCGTGCTCGGCGACGCGCTCGACCCGACCGGGCGCGACCTGCTCACCGGCTGGATGGTCGGCACGACCACCGGGACCCAGCAGATCCGCGCCGGCCTGCCCGCGGGCTGGCGCGTCGGGGACAAGACCGGGTCCGGGGCGCAGGGCGAGAACCACGACGTCGCGGTGACCTGGCCGCCGGGCCGGGCACCGCTGGTGCTCGCGGTGTACACGACGCCGTCGGACCCGGCGAGCACGAACGGGCGGTCGACGATCGCCGAGGCGACGCGCATCGCGGTCGGCGCGCTGTAGGGGCTCCCGCCCGACCGAGCGGCG
>CADCTH010000465.1 GCA_902805495.1 uncultured Actinomycetospora sp. | reverse complement strand
CGTCGCCACGGCACCCGCCGCGGCCCCGGTCGTCGCCCCGGCCGCGCCGGCCGTGCCCGCGCTCGCGGCCGGGACGCCCTGCTCGTCCACCGCCGACGCGTGCGTCGACCTGTCGTCGCGGCGGGCGTGGCTGCTCGACGGCGCGGGCAACGTCACCTACGGCCCGGTGGGCGCCCTGGGCGGCACCCGCAAGGACCCGACGCCGACCGGCACGTTCTCGGTCGACTACAAGGACCGCGACCACGTCAGCAACATCTTCGACGTGCCGATGCCGAACTCGGTGTTCTTCGCCCCGGCCATCGCGTTCCACCAGGGGAGCCTGAGCGACCGCTCGCACGGCTGCATCCACCTCGGCCGCACCGCCTCGCAGCGCTTCTTCTCGAACCTGTCGCCGGGCGACACCGTGCAGGTGGTCTCCTGATCCCGGTGAAAGACTGCAGGGCATGACCGAGGAACAGGAGTACCGGACCGAGCACGACACCATGGGCGAGGTCCGGGTGCCGGCCGCCGCGCTGTGGGCTGCGCAGACCCAGCGGGCGGTGGAGAACTTCCCGATCTCCGGGCGTCCCATCGAGCCCGCCCAGATCCGCGCGCTCGGGCTGGTCAAGGGCGCGTGTGCCCGCGTCAACAAGGATCTCGGTGTGCTCGACGGCGACGTCGCCGACGCCGTCGCGGCCGCCGCCGACGAGGTGGCCTCGGGCGCGCACGACGACCAGTTCCCGATCGACGTCTTCCAGACCGGCTCGGGCACCAGCTCGAACATGAACGCCAACGAGGTCATCGCGACGCTCGCGAGCAAGGCGTCGGGCCACAAGGTCCACCCGAACGACCACGTCAACGCCTCGCAGAGCTCCAACGACGTCTTCCCCACCACGATCCACCTCGCCGCCGCCGAGGCGATCGTGCGCGACACCGTCCCGGCGTTCGACCACCTCGGGGCCGTGCTCAACCGCAAGGCGCAGGACTGGCGCCACGTCGTCAAGGCCGGCCGCACCCACCTCATGGACGCCGTGCCGATCACCCTCGGCCAGGAGGCCGGCGGCTGGGCCAGCCAGTGCAGCCACGGCACCGAGCGGCTGCGCGCCGTGCTGCCGCGGCTCGCCGAGCTGCCCATCGGCGGCACGGCCGTCGGCACCGGGATCAACACCCCGGAGGGCTTCGGCGGCAAGGTCGTCGAGCGGCTGCGCCAGGCCACCGAGATCCCCGAGCTCACCGAGGCCCGCGACCACATCGAGGCCCAGGGCGCCCGCGACGGCCTGGTCGAGGCCTCCGGCGCGCTGCGCACCGTCGCCGTCAGCCTCTACAAGATCGCCAACGACATCCGCTGGCTCTCGTCGGGGCCGTCCACCGGGCTCGCCGAGATCCACATCCCGGACCTGCAGCCGGGCTCGTCGATCATGCCGGGCAAGGTCAACCCGGTGATCTGCGAGGCGACGATGATGGTGTGCGCCCAGGTCATGGGCAACGACGCGACCGTCGCGTTCTCGGGCAGCCAGGGCAACCTCGAGCTCAACGTCATGATGCCGGTCATGGGCTACAACGTCCTCGAGTCCGCCCGCCTGCTCTCGGCCGCCGCGCGGCTGCTCGCCGACCGCGTGCTCGAGGGCACCGAGCCCAACGAGGACCAGTGCCGCCGGTACGCCGAGTCGTCCTCGGCCATCGTCACGCCGCTCAACCGCCTTCTCGGGTACGAGGAGGCCGCGAAGATCGCCAAGACCGCGATGAAGGAGCGGAAGACGATCCGCGAGGTCATCGAGGACGAGGGCTACGTCTCCGACGGCAAGCTCACGCAGGAGCAGCTCGACGACGCGCTCGACGTGCTGGCGATGACGAGGGTCGACCAGACGTGACCCTCCTGGGCGACGTCGTCGCCGCCTCGGGCGAGGTGGCGGCGACCCGCTCGCGCAAGGCCAAGACCGCGACGCTCTCCGCGCTGCTCGCCCGCCTGGAGCCCGCGGAGATCCGGCCGGCGACGGCGTGGCTCGCGGGCGAGATGCTGCAGGGCCGCACGGGCCTCGGCTGGCGGACGCTGCAGGCGGTGTCGCCGACGCCGGCGGCCGAGTCCTCGTTGAGCGTCGGCGACGTCGACGCCGCCCTCGACCGGCTCGCGGCCATGGCCGGGTCGGGCAGCGGGGTCGGGGCGCGGCGCGCGGCCGAGCTGGGCGCGCTGATGGACGCGGCGACCGAGGACGAGGGCCGCTTCCTCGTGCGGCTGCTCGGCGGCGAGCTCCGGCAGGGCGCGCTCGAGGGGATCATGATCGAGGCGGTCGCGGCCGCCGCGACCCTGGCGAGCGAAGCGACGGGCAGTCGGGTCGTGGTGCCCGCGGACGCCGTGCGGCGGGCGTTCATGCTCTCCGGGCGGCTGCCGGAGACCGCGCACGTGGCGCTGACCGGCGGCGACCCCGTGGCCGAGCTGGGCGCCATCGGTCTCGAGGTCCTGCGCCCCGTGCGCCCGATGCTGGCCTCGCCGGGTGACTCGCTCGACGCCGCGCTGGAGGAGCTGGGCAGCGAGGTGGTCGTCGAGCAGAAGTTCGACGGTGCCCGCATCCAGTGCCACCGCCGCGGCGACGAGGTGCGGGTGTTCACGCGGACGCTGCGGGACATCACCGAGGGCGTGCCCGACACCGTGGCGCTGCTGCGCTCGCTGCCGGTGGAGTCGGTGGTGCTCGACGGGGAGATCCTCGCGCTGCAGGACGACGGCCGCCCGCGCCCGTTCCAGGAGACGATGAAGGCGTTCGGGTCCACGGGTCTGCAGCCGTGGTTCTTCGACTGCCTGCACCGCGACGGCGTCGACCTCGTCGACGAGCCGCTGGAGCGCCGCCGCACCGAGCTCGGGGCGATCGCGCCCGACCACGTCATGCCCGGCGTCGTGCGCCCGAGCGCGCAGGAGGCGGCCGAGGCCGTCGAGGCGTCGCTGGCCGCGGGGCACGAGGGCTCGATGGTCAAGGCGCTCGACTCGACCTACTCGGCCGGCCGGCGGGGCCGGGCGTGGCAGAAGGTGAAGCCGTCGCACACCCTCGACCTCGTCGTCCTGGCCTGCGAGTGGGGCTCGGGCCGGCGGCGCGGGTGGCTGTCGAACATCCACCTCGGAGCCCGCACCGACGACGGCTTCGTGATGCTCGGCAAGACGTTCAAGGGCATGACCGACGAGATGCTGCGCTGGCAGACCGAGACGTTCCCGCAGCACGAGACCCACCGGGACGCGTGGGCGGTGTACCTGCGGCCCGAGATCGTCGTGGAGATCGAGCTCGACGGCGTCCAGACCTCGACGCGCTACCCCGGCGGCGTGGCCCTGCGCTTCGCCCGCGTCGTGCGCTACCGCGACGACAAGCCCGCGGCCGAGGCCGACACCCTCGCGACGGTGCGCGGGCTGCTGCCCTGACGGTCAGCCCAGCTCGCCCCGCCGGACCGCGCGGCGCTCGAACCACACGGTCGCCGCGGGCGGGATGCTCGCCAGGAGCGCGAGCACCGTCGTCGCCGGGCTCCACCGGAACACCCGCGCCGTCACCAGCGCGACGACGACGTACGCCACGAACAGCGCGCCGTGGACCGGCCCGAGGACCCGGACGCCGAGGTCGTCGAACACGACGAGGTACTTGAACGCCATCCCGACCAGCAGCCCGAGCCACGAGCAGGCCTCGGCGATCGCGACGACGCGGAAGAGCCGGGCGAGGACGGTCGCGCGCGAGCGGGGGAGCACCGTGGACACGCGTCCACTCTGCCGGGGCCGTGGTGGTTCAGCGGGGTGACGCGGCGATCGTCACGCGGTGGCTCGCGCCGCCGGAGAGGAAGCCGGCGAGCGCCCGGCCCTCCTCCCCCACCGCGGTGCGGTCGGCGCGGGAGAAGCGGCGCAGCGGGGTGGCGGCGACGGTCCCGTCGGCCACGGTCCACGTCCCCGCGACCCGCCCGTCGACCAGCACGAACCGCGCCCCGGCCACCGAGAGCCCGCGGTGGGCGTCGTCGATGAACCGCGAGCGGTCGTCGTAGCCCAGCACGAGGTTGTCGAACGCGGGCAGGAAGCGCACGGGCGCCGGGGTGTCCTCGCCGGGACGCGGGGCGTCGGGGAGGTCGAGCAGCTCGCGCCCCCGCTCGTCGCGGAAGGCCACGAGCCGGTCCCGCACGGCGTCCACGGCCGCGGGCAGCCCCGCGACACCCGACCACGCGCGGACGTCGGCCGTCGCGGCCGGGCCGAACGCGGCGAGGTGGCGCAGGACGAGGGCCTCGCCCACCGGGTCGCCGCCGTCGGGCAGCGGGTCGACGGGCGGTGGGTCGACGGGCGTCCCGAGCCAGGTCTCGAGCAGCAGGCACCGCGCCGGCGCCGTCCGCCCCCACACGCCTCGCGGCGGGACCTGCACCAGCGGCACGAGCGAGGTCAGGACGTCGCCGATCTCGCGCGGGGCGAGGTCGGGCCAGCGATCGACCAGCAGCCGTCCGACCTCGGGCAGCGTGCGCGGCTCGTCGCTCAGCACGGCGGCGCCGGCGGCGGCCAGCGCGTCGAGGTCGGTGTCGCCGAGGCTGCGCCGGTACACCCCGAGCATGCGCTGGCGCAGCATCGCGTCGTGGCGCGACCGCCAGGCCAGCGCGTCCTGCGCGGTGACGAGGTGCACGGTGCGGCGCATGAGGTGGGTGCGCACCACGCGCCGCTCGGTGAGCAGGGCGGACAGCACCTCGGGGTCGAAGGCCGCGAGACGCGACCACAGTCCGGTGTAGGGCTCCTGCGGCTCCTGGGCCTGCAGCCCGCCGAGGCGGGCGACGGCGTCGAGCACCGGCACGTCGGCCCGGTCGAGCAGGAACTGCCGGGCCAGCGCGGCCCGCCCCAGCGCGCGGGTCCCGAGGACGGTCACGACACCACCCTGGCAGCGACCCCCGACGCGTAACCTCGTGACACGTGCAGTTCCTCGACGGCGAACGCCCGCCCCACGACCTGACCTACGACGACGTCTTCCTCGTCCCGACGCGATCGGACGTGGCCTCGCGCTTCGACGTCGACCTCTCCGTCGCCGACCCCTCGGGCGCGACGATCCCGGTGGTCGCGGCCAACATGACCGCGGTCAGCGGGCGGCGCATGGCCGAGACGCTGGCGCGTCGCGGCGGCCTCGCGGTGATCCCGCAGGACGTCGACCCGTCGGCGGTCGCCGACATCGTGGCCGGCGTCAAGTCACGGCACACCGTCTGGGACACCCCGGTGGTGCTGCACCCCGGCGACGCCGTGGCCGACGCGCTCAACCTCGTCTCGAAGCGGGCGCACCGCGCGGTGGTGGTGGTCGACGACGCGGGCCGCCCGGTGGGCGTGGTCGCCGAGGCCGACTGCGCCGGCGTCGACCGTTTCACCCGCCTCGCCGACGTCCTGCACCCGGCGGTCACGCTGCCGGTGACGACGCCGCCGCGCGAGGTCTTCGACGCCCTGCAGGACCCGGCGTACGCGGGCGCGCCGGCGCTCGGGGTGGACGACACCGGACGCCTCAGCGGCATCCTCACGCGCACCGGCGCCCTGCGCGCCGAGGTGTACCGCCCCGCGGTGGACGCCGACGGGCGCCTGCGGGTGGCCGCCGCGCTCGGGGTCAACGGCGACGTCGCGACGCGGGTCAAGGAGCTCGTGGCCGCGGGCGTCGACGTGCTCGTGGTCGACACCGCGCACGGGCACCAGGAGAAGATGTCCACCACCCTGGCCGCGGTGCGCGAGGCCGCGCCGGAGGCCGTGATCGTCGCCGGCAACGTCGTCACCGCGCAGGGCACCCGCGACCTCGTCGCCGCGGGCGCCGACGTGGTGAAGGTCGGCGTCGGCCCCGGCGCCATGTGCACGACGCGGATGGCGACCGGCGTCGGGCGGCCCCAGTTCTCGGCGGTGGCCGAGTGCGCCGCGGCGGCCCGGGAGGCGGGCGCGCACGTGTGGGCCGACGGCGGCGTGCGCCACCCCCGCGACATCGCCCTCGCCCTCGCCGCGGGCGCGTCGGCGGTGATGGTGGGCTCGTGGTTCGCGGGCACCTACGAGTCGCCGGGCGACCTGCAGCGCGACGAGCACGGCGCGCCGTACAAGGAGTCGTTCGGCATGGCGTCGAAGCGCGCCGTCACCGCCCGCACGCGGGGTGACTCGGCGTTCGACCGCGCCCGCAAGGGCCTGTTCGAGGAGGGCATCTCCTCCTCGCGCATGCGCCTGGACCCCCAGCGCCCCGGCGTCGAGGACCTGCTCGACAGCATCTGCGCCGGCGTGCGCTCCGCCTGCACCTACACCGGCGCGGCGACGCTCGAGGAGTTCCACGAGCGCGCGGTGCTCGGCGTGCAGTCGGCGTCCGGCTTCGCCGAGGGACGGCCCCTGCCCGCCGGCTGGTGAGGTGCCTGCGGCTCGTGAGCACTTCTCGGTGCTCCGGCACCGAGAAGTGCTCACGAGCGCGAAGCGCACCTAGCGGTCGCCCTCCAGCATCTCCGTGACGAGCGCGGCGATGGGCGAGCGCTCGGAGCGGGTCAGCGTGACGTGGGCGAACAGCGGGTGGCCCTTGAGCTTCTCGATCACCGCGGCGACGCCGTCGTGCCGGCCCACGCGCAGGTTGTCGCGCTGGGCGACGTCGTGGGTGAGCACGACCCGCGAGTTGGTGCCCAGGCGCGAGAGCACCGTGAGCAGCACGTTGCGCTCCAGCGACTGGGCCTCGTCGACGATGACGAACGCGTCGTGCAGCGAGCGCCCGCGGATGTGGGTCAGCGGCAGGACCTCGAGCATCCCGCGCTCGATGACCTCCTCGACCACGTTCGACGACACCAGCGCGCCGAGCGTGTCGAACACCGCCTGCGCCCAGGGCGCCATCTTCTCGTTCTCGCCACCGGGCAGGTAGCCGAGGTCCTGGCCGCCGACGGCGTAGACGGGCCGGAACACCACGACCTTGCGGTGCTGCTGGCGCTCGAGCACCGCCTCGAGGCCGGCGCAGAGCGCGAGCGCGGACTTCCCGGTGCCGGCGCGGCCGCCGAGGGACACGATGCCGATCTCGGGGTCGGTGAGCAGGTCGATCGCGATCCGCTGCTCCGCGGAGCGCCCGTGCAGCCCGAACACGTCGCGGTCGCCGCGCACGAGGCGGACCTGCTTGTCCGGCGTGACGCGCCCGAGCGCCGACGAGCCGCCCCCGAGCAGGCGCAGCCCCGTGTGGCACGGCAGCTCGCGCGCCTCCTCGACGTCGGCGAGGCCCTCGGCGAACAGCGAGGACACCTCGTCGGGCGTCGCCGCGACCTCCGCGGTGCCCGTCCAGCCCGTCGTCGTGACGTCCTGGCCGTGGTACTCGTCGGCGGGCAGGCCGACCGAGGCCGCCTTGACGCGCAGCGGCATGTCCTTGGTGACGAGGGTGACCTCGTGGCCGTCCGCCGCGAGGTTGAGGGCGCAGGCGAGGATGCGGCTGTCGTTCTCCGCCGTGCGGAAGCCCGCGGGCAGCACCGAGGGGTCGGTGTGGTTGAGCTCGACCCGCAGCGTCCCGCCCTCGGGGGTCATGGGCAGCGGCTCGTCCAGGCGGCCGTGCCGGATGCGGAGGTCGTCGAGCAGGCGCAGGGCCTGCCGGGCGAACCACCCCAGCTCCGAGTGGTGGCGCTTGGCCTCGAGCTCGGAGACGACCACGAGCGGGAGGACGACCTCGTGCTCGGCGAAGCGGGTCGGGGCCCACGGGTCGCTGAGCAGGACCGAGGTGTCGATGACGTAACAACGACGTCCGTCGGGGGTGCGGGTGGGGCTCACGGAAGCGGGACGCTCGGCTGGTGCTGCGCTCACGACTACTCCCTCGAGCGGCCACGGCACCCGCGACCACTGGTTCCTCGCCGGAACGGGTCGACTAGTCGGGCGGCTCGACGGCGCGGTGGCGCGGCCCGGGGGCCGTCCTGCGCCATCGCGGGACAGGACCGGGTGCCGGCCCTCCCCCGGGACCGGGCCGGGGCGGTCGCGTCGCGCCGGCCGCGGACACGGACGCCGAGGAGGCGCCTGGTCCGCGAGCGGTGGACGTCCCCGTCCCGCTCCGATCTGCCACTACCGGCCTCCCCGGACGCCCCGCATCCGGTGCGGGCCCGTCGGCGCGGACGCTACCGCCGGTAGCCGGTCGTCGTCACGCGCCGAACGCGACGAGTTGGTGACGTGGATCACCGGTTCCCGGACGATGTGCTGCGTCCTCCGACCGTCCGGCGCAGCCAGGGCGCCCACCCGGCGCGGGCGCGGGGCCGGGTCGGCGGTGCGGACGGGGGGTCGGTCGGTGGTCCGCCCCGCAGCGCCCCGGGCGTCGGCGGGTCGTCGAGCACCCGGGCGAGACGGGCCGTGACCACGTCACGCGGTGCTCCGGTCAGCCAGGGCCGCAGCAGCCGCGCGCCCTCCACGTACGTCGTGGTGTGCGTGCGCCAGCGCGGGTGGGCGAGGAACTCGAGCATCCGGCGCGCCCGCGCCTCGTCCACGAGCAGCCAGCGGCGCAGGTGCGCGACGACCTCGTCGGCCGGCCGGTGCTCGGCGTGCAGCATCAGCGCGGCGTCCTGGCGGACGGGCGCGAGGCGGGCCATCACGGTCTCGACGGCCTCGCCGAGCTCGGCGCGCGCGAGGTCGACGGGCACCCCCGCGGCGGCGAGCACCTCGGCGTTCCAGCGTCCCCAGCCGGCCCCGACGACGACCTCGAGCCCGAGCTCGGCCGCGCCCTCGGCCACGAGGCTCTGCGGGGTGCGGGCGAGGAACACCGCGCGCTCGGGGCGGCGGGCGGCGTCGGCCGCGACCCGGCAGTGCTCGGTGTGGTGGCCGGGGTAGGCCTCGTGCGCCACCAGCAGCGGCAGGTGCGTCACGCGGTGCCCGAGGCCGCCGTTGACCGCGACGGCCGAGCGCAGCGGGCCGATCCACCGGCTGAAGCCGCTCCACGGGGCGTCGTCGACGACCTCGAGGCTCACCTCCTCGCCGGCCGGCAGGCCCAGCGCGGACGCGGTGCGCGCGCGCAGGGCGCCGGTCGCGGCGGCCAGCGCGGTGGGCAGGTGCGCGAGCGGGAGGCGGTCCCCGTCACGGAACGCGGCGAGGCGCTCGGGCAGCGGTCCCGACCCGCCGAGCAGCGCGGCGAGGTCCCGGTGGGCCGCGCGGTAGCGGTCGGGGTCGCCGCGTTCGATGCGCACACCGAAGCAGCGCTCGACCTCGTCGACGAACCCGATCTCGCGCCCGCCGGCCTTCTCGGCGAGCACGCGGCACGCCCGCAGCTGGGCGTCGAGGAAGGCGGCCCGCTCGGGCTCGCGGTGCCGGTCGTGGTCCAGCACCGCGCGGAGACGGTCGGCCTCGCGGATCAGGTCGTCGGGGTCGGGCGTGGGCTCGGCGGCCACCGACGCGGCCTCGGCCGGCTCGCCGAGGTGGGCGTCGAGCACCCCCGGGACGACACGGTCGAGGCGCAGCGCGAGGCGCACGTAGGACCGGGCGATGCCGTCCGTCCCCGCGTCGATCCCCGACGTCGCCGCGACCACCGGCCGAGGTTACGCCGAGTGGCCCGTCGGGGCCTCGTCCGGCGCCGACCCGCCCTTGATACGACAGGCGGGTGTCGAGGGCCGCGACGCAGCGGTACTGAAGGTCCCGGAAGCGCGGGAGAACGGCGCCGACGTGATCGGCAGATCACCCGGATATCCCACTCAAGTCGCGCTCGGAATTGTCAATCACTCGATGGGGGTTCGCGGCTGGAATTGCCCCGTTCGGGACGGCTAGCTTTTGTCCCGTCAGCCCCACCGTCCGTGGGGCTGGAACAACTCCGAACGGGAACCCCGAATTCCCGTCGGACCCACGAACGAAACTGGAGCACTGGATGCTGAAGAAGGCGGGAATCGTCGTCCTGGGCGCGACGGCGGGCATGATCTCCCTCGCTCCGTTGGCCAGCGCCGGCGAGGCGCGCGACCACGACCACGACCACGACCACGCCCACAGCCACTCCTCGAGCGACTGCGCGAGCGCGACCGCGGTCGGCGGCCGACAGGGCAACACCGGCAGCCAGCTCGTCGGCGTCAACAACAGCAACATCCAGTCCCCGATCAACCAGCTCGGTGTGCTCAGCAGCTACGAGAACGACTGCGATGACGATGACGACCGTCGCGGTCACCGTGGCGGCCACCACGACCGTCACGACCGTCACCACGGTCACGGCGGCCGTGACGACCACGACGACCAGAGCGGCAGCAGCAGCGCCACGGCCGTCGGCGGCGACCAGATCAACACCGGTGACCAGCTGATCGGGATCAACAACACCAACATCCAGGCGCCGATCAACCAGCTGGGCATCCTCAGCTCGTACGAGAACGACTGACACACGACCCGCGTCGCCGCGCGCCCGTGCCCATCGGGGGATGGCACGGCCGGCGGTGGCCACCGGGTGAGGAACGGCCCCGGGAGCGCTGTTCCGGGGCCGTTCCCGTGCGTGGACCTCAGCCGCCCCAGCGGCGGTTGCGGCGGGAATAATCGCGCAGGGCCCGCAGGAAATCGATGTGCCGGAATTGCGGCCAGAGCGCCTCGGTGAAGTAGAACTCGGAGTACACGGACTGCCACATGAGGAACCCCGAGAGGCGTTGCTCCCCCGAGGTGCGGATCACCAGGTCCGGATCGGGCTGGCCCGACGTGTAGAGGTGCTCGGCGATGTGGTCGACGTCGAGGACCTCGGCGAGCTCCTCGATGGACGTGCCCGCCTCGGCGTGGCGCAGCAGCAGCTTGCGCACGGCGTCGGCGATCTCCTGCCGCCCGCCGTAGCCGATGGCGACGTTGACCTGCATGCCGTCGCGGCCGCACGTCCCCGCCGCCGCGGCCTCGACGCGCTCGGCGATCGGGGCCGGCAGCGCGTCCGGGTTGCCCACCACCCGCAGCCGCCAGCGGCGGTCCGGCGCCGCGAGCTCCTCCACCGCACCGGCGATGATCTCGAGGAGCTGGTCGAGCTCCGCGGTGGGCCGGTCGAGGTTGTCGGTGGACAGCAGGAACAGGGTGACGATCTCGACGCCCGCCTCCTGGCTCCAGTCCAGGAGGTCGACGATCTTCGCCGCGCCCACGCGGTGCCCGTCGCTCGGGTCGGCGAGGCCGGCCTCGCGGGCCCACCGCCGGTTCCCGTCGAGGATCACCCCGATGTGCCGGGGCGGCGCGCTCGTCGCACCACGACGGCGCAGGCGCCGCTCGTAGAGCGAGTAGGCGACCCGCCGCAGATCGTCCCGGAGGCTCACGGCGCACCACGCTAGCCGGTGCCGTCCCCGCGGCGGACCCCCGTGACGGCACGGTGGCCCCGCCGCGACGGCCGCGCGAACGCGGTCACGGAACGGCCACGGTGTCCGGTGGCGGCCCTAGGCTGGTCCCGTGACGCTCATCGACCCCCTCGCCGAGCCGGCCGCGGCCAAGCCGCGGCTGCGGGGCTGGCTGCACCTGTGGTCGTTCGTGGTGGCCGTGGTGGCCGGCATCGTGCTGGTGTCGCTGGCCGGCGCCACGGTGTCGGCGGAGGCCGCGATCGCCGTCGCGGTGTACTCGCTGACCGTCTGCGGCGTGTTCGGCATCAGCGCCCTGTACCACCGGAAGACCTGGGTCACCGCCCGCGCCCGCACGATCATGAAACGCCTCGACCACGCGATGATCTTCGTGTTCATCGCCGGGACGTACACGCCGTTCGCGGTGCTGGCGCTGCCCGAGCGCACGGGGCTGATCGTGCTCGCGGTCGTGTGGGCCGGGGCGCTGGGCGGCGTCGTGCTCAAGGTGGCGTGGCCGAACGCCCCGCGGTGGGTCGGGGTGCCGTTCTACCTGGCCCTCGGCTGGGTCGCGATCTTCGTCGTGCCCGACCTGCTCCACCGCGGGGGCGTCGCCGCCCTCGTGCTCATCCTCGTCGGCGGCGCGTTCTACAGCCTCGGCGCCGTGTTCTACGCGCTGCGCCGGCCCGTGGGGTGGCCGGCCACCTTCGGCTTCCACGAGTTCTTCCACGCCGCGACGGTCATCGCCGCGGCGTGCCACCACGTCGCGATCTGGCTGGTCCTCTACGCGGGCTGACGACTCTCAGCCCTGCGGCGGGACCCCGTCGCCGCCCGCCTGGTCCGGGGTGTCCTCATCGGACGTTCCCTCGTCCTCGTCGAGCACCGGGCCCCGGGTGCGCAGGTCGTCCACGGCGCTCATCGCGCCCCGCAGGTCGTCGAGCCACGTGCTCGCGTGCTCGCCGACCAGCGCCACCGCCCACGCCAGCGCGTCCGAGCGCGAGCGGGCGACCCCGGCGTCGACCAGGGTGTCGAGCACGAGGCGCTCGGGCTGGCGCAGGCGCGTCATCACCGGCACCGACAGCGTCGTGAACAGCTCCTCGACGTCCCCGATGCGCGCGCCCCAGGCCACCTTGCGCCCGTAGCGGTGCTCGGCCTCGCGGGCGACCTCGATGCGCTCGTCGCGGGTGTCCTCGCGGAACCGCTCGATGCGTCCGTGCGCGGCCGCCGCGCGGGCCGCCTCGTCGGCGCCCTCGTCCAGGGTCGGCGCCGGCAGCTCGCCGACCACGAGGATCTCCTCGCGGTCGACCGTCACCGTCGGCGCGCCCGTGAACCACCCGTCGGGCAGGCGCCCGGCGAGCCAGCCCTCGAGGTCCGAGATGCCCGGCAGGTCAGTGGGCACCCGCCCGCCGCCCCGTCGTCCCGGACCGCCCCGGCCCGGTCGTCCCCGGTGTCCACCGCGTCCCACCATCATGGCCGCCTCCTTCATGCGTTGCTGTGCTTACAGCATTACACGACTGCAGCCGTGCTGGTGTTCGCCGAGGGAGAAGCGGTGATCAACGGGGACTTCGCGCGCGTAGGAGCAGCGAGTCAGGGGAGCACGCCGATAGGGCGTTGGCTGCGACTCAGCGGGCGAGGGCGACGGCGAGGTCGTCGAAGTCGGTGCGGGGGCGGTCACAGACGAACCCCCGGCAGACGTAGGCGGCGGGGGCACCGTCGACCAGCGGGCGGTCGGCGAGCAGCAGCACGCCGTCCGCGTCGAGCTCGCCGGCGACCACGACCGCGCCGCCGGGGGCGTGGCGGCGAGCGGTATCCGCGAGGCGGTCGCGGCCCGCGCGGCCCTCGGTGTGGTCGGCGGACACCACGGCCACCTGAAGGGGCCCGGGGGCGGCGGTGTCGGCGACCCCGAGCCAGGAGCCGGCGAACCGCGCGTGCCGGGCGAGCAATCCGCCGACCGACGTGCCGGCCGCGTCGGCGAGCTCGCGGTCGCGCGGCGCCGCCGCGGGCCCGACGAGCCCCGACCCGG
>CADCTH010000464.1 GCA_902805495.1 uncultured Actinomycetospora sp. | reverse complement strand
TCGGGATCCTCGGCGAAGGCCGTACCCGCCCCCAACGCGAGGGCACCGGTCACCAGGGCGCCGACGATGACGCTCGGCAGCAAACGACCGGGACGAACAAGCATGCGCGGACCCCTTCGACCGGATGGCACAGCCACGCAGCAACCGCGTGACTTGCGCTGTCATCGGTGAGGCGTGAGCGGCGTTACCCACGAGTTGGCCGAAGCTGACAGTTCACTGAGTTGGCCCAGTACGTACCGGCCGAAGGGACGCCGGGGTGCCGCCGGACGCGAGGTTTGCAACCGCGCGCGACGCTTGGTTCGCACAGGGCAACGAATGGGGCCGAGTGGGGGTGACGCTCGTGCTCCCGCGTCACGGATCGTCGCGGTGAGTGACACTGATCGCATGAGCGGGGAGTCGCTGCGCCTGGAGTTCCGGCGGCAGGTGCGCGAGCGGGTGCTCACGACGGCCCACCAGCACACCGTCGAGCGGGGCTGGGAGCGGGTCCGAGTGGGCGAGGTGGCGGTCGACTCCGGGGTCTCGCGGCCGACCCTCTACCGCGAGTTCGGCAACAAGGACGGCCTCGGCGAGGCGCTGATGAACCGCGAGGCCGAGCAGTTCTTCGCCGCCATCCGCGACGCGCTCGCGCAGCACGACGAGGTCCCCCGCGCGATCGCCGCGGCCACGCGCCTGACCCTCGAGCAGGCGTCGGACAACCCGCTGCTCCTCGCGGTGCTCACCGGCAGCCGGTCGGGCGACGCGGGACTGCTGCCGTTCCTGACCTCGCGCTCGGAGTCGATCCGCGAGTCGGCCCGCGCCCTGCTCGCGACATGGTTCGAGCAGCGGATGCCCGAACTGTTGCCGTCGCAGGTCGAGGAGACGGTGGACGCGGTGGTCCGCCTGGTCATCTCGCACGTCGTCGCGCCGGCGCTCGAGCCCGTCGACGTCGGCGAGCGCGTCGCGCACCTCGTCGACGCCCTCGTCCGCCCCAAGAACTGAGACAAAAATCGGGACTTGTCTCAGAACGCATCACCCGGCAGACTCCTGACCGCGAGAGGTCGCGTCGAGGGAGACCTGCATGAGCACCACGGACGTCACGTCGGACACCACCGCCGAGGAGAGCGCCGCGCGCCCCTGGCGGGACCGCAAGCGCTACCTGTGGCCGCTGGCCACGCTGATGCCCGCGATGCCGTTCGTCGGCGCGGGGCTCACCGCGGCGACGGGCTGGGCCGGCTGGTGGTGGATCGGGCCGATGATCCTGTTCGTCATCCTCCCGACGCTCGACCTGGTCTTCGGCGCCACCGACGACAACCCGCCGGAGTCCGAGCGCGAGCGCCTCGAGGCCGACCGCTACTACCGCTGGGTCACCTACCTGTTCCTGCCCATCCAGTACGCGAGCCTGGTGTTCTGCTGCTGGGTCTGGGCCACGTGGGACCTCCCCTGGCACGCCGACCTCGGGCTCGCGCTGACGATGGGCGTGGTCAGCGGGGTCGCCATCAACACCGCGCACGAGCTGGGCCACAAGCGCGAGGACGTCGAGCGCTGGCTGTCGAAGGTCGCGCTGGCCAGCTCGGCGTACGGGCACTTCTACGTCGAGCACAACCGCGGCCACCACGTCCGCGTCGCGACGCCGGAGGACCCGGCGAGCTCGCGCCTGGGCGAGAGCTTCTGGGCCTTCCTGCCGCGCACCGTCTGGGGCAGCCTGCGCTCGTCCTGGCACCTGGAGACCAAGCGCCGCGCCAAGGGCCGCCACTCGCCGCTCGACCACGAGATCCTCGTCGCCTGGGCGATGACGCTGGTGCTGTTCGCGGCGCTGACCGTGGCGTTCGGCCCGGTCGTCCTGCCGTGGCTCGTCCTGCAGGCCGTCGTCGGGTTCACGCTGCTCGAGGTGGTCAACTACCTGGAGCACTACGGCCTCAAGCGCGCCAAGCGCGACGACGGCCGCTACGTGCGCACCGACCCGCGGCACAGCTGGAACGCCGACCACACGGTGTCGAACCTGCTGCTCTACCAGCTGCAGCGCCACTCCGACCACCACGCGAACCCGCTGCGCCGCTACCAGACCCTGCGGCACTTCGAGGAGTCCCCGCAGCTGCCCAGCGGCTACGGCTCGATGATCGTCGTCGCACTGTTCCCGCCGATCTGGCGGGCGATGATGGACCGCAAGGTCGTCGCCCACTACGAGGGCGACGTGACGCTCGCGAACATCCACCCGCGCAAGCGTGAGCGCTACCTCGCGCGCTACGCCCGGGCATAGGGACGGGCGCCGCCGGCGTTGCACCTCGACGTGGAACCACGGGACGCGCAGCGCAGCGGAGCCGGACCATCCACGACGCCGGCGGACGCCCTGCACCCCACCCGCCGCGACCGGCTCTTCGCCGCCGTGGCGGGCACGGTCGTGCTCTTCCTCGCCGCGTCGAGCGTGCCGTCCCCGCTCTACGTCGTCTACCAGGCGCAGTGGGGTTTCTCGGCCGCGACGCTGACGGCGATCTTCGCGGTCTACGTGCTCTTCCTGCTCGCCTCGCTGCTGGTCGTCGGCGGGCTCTCCGACCACGTCGGGCGACGTCCGGTGCTGGCCGGCGCGCTGGCGGTGCAGACGGTGGCGGTCGTGCTGTTCCTGCTGGCCACGAACGTGGCGATGCTGCTGATCGCGCGGGCCGTGCAGGGCGCGGCCACCGGCGCGGCGATCACGGCGATGGCCGCGACGCTGGTGGACCTGCGCCCGGCGCGGGCGGGGCTGGCGAACGCCGTGACGCCGCTGGTCGGGCTGGCGCTGGGCGCGCTGGGCTGCGGGCTGCTCGTCGAGTACGCGCCGGCCCCCACGCGCCTGGTCTACGGCGTGCTGCTCGCCGGGTTCGTCGTCGTCGCGGTGGTCCTCGCCGTCCTGCCCGAGACCGCGCCCCGCCGCGCCGGGGCCCTGGCCTCGCTGCGTCCCCGCGTCCGCATCCCGGCCGGCCTGCGCGCCGACGTCCTGTCCATCGTCCCCGTGCTCGCCGCGAGCTGGGCGCTCGGCGGCCTGTACCTCTCGCTGGGCCGATCGGTGGCCGCCGAGCTGTTCGGGCTGCGCAGCCACCTCGTCGGCGGGGTCGTCGTCACGCTGCTGTGCGGGGTCGGGGCCCTCAGCGCGGTGACGGTCTTCCGTCGCGCACCGCAGACGCTGCTCGCGCCGGCCGGGGCGCTGCTCGCGCTCGGCACGCTGCTCACGCTGATCGCCCTGGTGCTCGGCTCACCGCTCGGGGCCGCGGGCGGGACGGTCGTCGCGGGCGTCGGCTTCGGCGCCGCGTCCCTGGCCTGCTTCGGGACGCTCGCCCGCATCGCCGCGCCCGAGACCCGCGGCGAGCTGATGGCCGTGGCCTACGTCGTCGCCTACCTGGCGTTCAGCCTGCCCGCCGTCGCCGCCGGCTTCGCCACCGTGCAGGTCGGGCTCCGGCCCGTCGCCGAGGTCTACGGCCTGGTCGTCGTGGTGCTCGGTGTGACGGCGGTGGTCGCGCGGGCACTCGTGCTGCGCACACGCCGCGACACCGTGCGGACGTGACGACCGACGAGAGGACCTCCCCTTGCCCAAGCCCCCGCTCCCCGACGACGTCCAGGACCTGCTCCGCAAGCCGAACCCCAGCGTGGTCGTGTCGGTGCGCGGCGACGGCCAGCCCGTGTCCGTCCCCACCTGGTACCTCTGGGAGGACGGCCGGGTGCTGGTGAACATGGACGCCCAGCGCAAGCGGGTCGAGTACCTGCGCAACGACCCGCGGGTGTCGATCTCCGTCCTCTCCGAGGACGACTGGTACACCCACGTGAGCATGCAGGGGCGCGTGGTCGAGTGGGCCGACGACACCGACCTCGCCGACATCGACCGGTGCGCGAAGCACTACACCGGCAAGCCCTACCCCATCCGTGACCGCGAGCGCGTGACCGCCTGGATCGAGGTGGACCGCTGGCACGGCTGGGGCGCCGTGAAGGCCTCCGACGTGCCCGACAACGCGGGCTGATCGGGCGGCGCTCGGTCACCCGTTCGGCTCGGGGGGAGCGTGGTTAGGCTCCCCTTCGGCCGAGCCGGGAAGATCCTGTCGCGGCCACGTGCGTCGCGACGGAGGTGGGAGTGACCCTCGCCCGTGGGCCCCGGCCGGGCCAGGTCCTCGAAGCCGCAGAGGGCGGCGAGGGCGTCGAGCGCGTCGGGGCCTCGGTGCTCGACGCGGTCGGGGCGACGCCGCTGGTCGCGCTGGACCGGCTGTTCCGCCGGCCCGGGGTCGAGGTGCTGGCGAAGCTGGAGCTGATGAACCCCGGCGGCAGCATGAAGGACCGCTCCGCCCGGTACATCGTCGCCGGCGGGGTCGCCGACGGGTCGATCCCGCCGGGGAGCCGGCTGGTCGAGTCGAGCTCGGGCAACTTCGGGGTGGCCGTGGCGATGGCCGCGCGGCTGCACGGGCTGGCGTTCACCTGCGTCGTCGACCCCCACGCCGGCGTCGCCAACGTGACGATCATGCGGGGGCTCGGCGCCGCCGTCGAGGTGGTCGACGAGCTCGACGACGCGGGCGGCTACCTGCACACCCGCCTGGCGCGCGTGCACGAGATCCTCGCGACGACGCCGGACACCGTGTGGATCAACCAGTACGCCAACGACCGCAACTGGCTCGCGCACTACCACGGCACGGGAGCCGAGCTGGTCGACCAGCTGCTGGTCCCGCCGACCCACCTCGTGGGCGCGGTGTCCACCACGGGCAGCCTGCTGGGGTGCGCCCGGCGCCTGCGCGAGTGGTGCCCGCTGCAGGTGGTCGCCGCGGACGCCGTCGGCTCGGTGATCTTCGGCGGCCCGGGTGGACGTCGGGAGTTGCCGGGTCTGGGCTCGAGCCGGGTCCCCGAGCTCCACTCCCCCGCCGAGATCGACCGCGTCGAGCACGTCGACGACGCCACCGCCGCCGACGCGCGCCGCGAGCTGCTGGCCACCGAGGCGATCTTCGCGGGCGGCTCGACCGGCGCCGTGGTGACCCCGGTGCGCCGCCTCGTCGACGACGTCGTGCCGCCCCCTCGGATCGTCGCGATCTTCCCCGACCGCGGCGACCGCTACCTCGACCGCGTCTACGACGACGCCTGGCTCGACCGGGCAC
>CADCTH010000463.1 GCA_902805495.1 uncultured Actinomycetospora sp. | reverse complement strand
GGGCCCGCCGGTGCCGGGGGGACGGGAGCGCGGTGGTGCCCCGTCCGGAGCCGGCCGCGGCGGCGGCCGGTGGATGGTCACGAAACAATCACACCACTTCGCCCGGCGTGACCGCTCGCCCACCCGTCGTTCCGGGCACCCCGGTTTGACAGACATACCCCCCAGGGGTAGCAAGGCGAGGGAGGACAGGAGGCCCGATGAGCGCACCGACCGCCCCGGCACCGGACGCGGCCCGCGTCGAGCTGGTGATCAGCGGGATGACGTGCGCCTCGTGCGCGGCGCGGATCGAGCGGCGCCTCAACAAGCTCGAGGGCGTCAGCGCCGGGGTCAACTACGCGACGGGCAACGCCCGCGTCGAGCACGCGCCGTCGGTCTCCGTGGGCGACCTGGTCGCCACCGTCGAGAAGCTCGGCTACGGCGCGTCGCTCCCTGCGCCGCCGCGACCGAACGCCGGCCCGCCCAGACGCCCGGAGCCCGGCGAGGCCGACGTCCTGCGCCGGCGGCTGCTGGTCAGCGTGGCGCTGACGGTGCCCGTGGTGGTGCTGGCCATGGTCCCGGCCTGGCAGTTCACGTCCTGGCAGTGGCTCTCGGCCATCCTCGCCGCGCCGGTCGTGGTCTGGGGCGGGCAGGACTTCCACCGCGCCGCGTGGACCAACCTGCGCCACGGCGCGGCGACGATGGACACGCTGGTCTCGGTGGGCACGCTCGCCGCGCTCGGCTGGTCGGTCTACGCGCTGTTCCTCGGCGGGGCCGGGATGCCGGGCATGACCCACGGCCTCTCGCTCACCGCCGCGGGCGGCACCGACGCGATCTACCTCGAGGCCGCGTCGGCGGTCACGGCGTTCGTGCTGGCCGGGCGGTGGTTCGAGGCGCGCGCCAAGCGCCGGGCCGGCGACGCGCTGCGGGCCCTGCTCGACCTCGGCGCCAAGGACGTCGCCGTGCGCCGCGACGGGCGCGAGGAGCGCGTCCCGGTCGACCGGCTGGGCGTGGGCGACGCGTTCGTCGTGCGCCCCGGCGAGACGGTGGCCACCGACGGCGTCGTCGTCGAGGGCCGCTCGGCGGTGGACGCGAGCGCGATGACCGGCGAGTCCGTCCCCGTCGAGGTCGCGCCGGGCGACGCCGTCAGCGGCGGCACGGTCGCGGTCGGCGGCCGGCTGGTCGTGCGCGCCACCGCGGTCGCCGCCGACGCCCGCCTGGCCCGCATCGCCCGCCGGGTCGAGGAGGCCCAGGACGGCAAGGCCGCGGTCCAGCGCCTCGCCGACCGGGTGTCCGCGGTGTTCGTGCCGATCGTGGTCACGCTCGCGGTCGCCACGCTCGCGGTGTGGCTGCTGCTCGGCGCGGCGCCCTCGGTGGCGCTCGCGGCGGCGGTGGCCGTCCTCATCATCGCCTGCCCCTGCGCGCTCGGGCTGGCGACGCCGACCGCGCTCATGGTGGGCACCGGACGCGGCGCGCAGCTCGGCATCCTGCTGCGCGGGCCCGAGGTGCTGGAGTCCACCCGACGCGTCGACACCGTCGTGCTCGACAAGACCGGCACCGTGACCACCGGGGCGATGGGCCTGGTCGACGTGGTGGCCCTCGACGGCGTCGACCCCGACGACCTGCTGCGCCGCGCCGGCGGCCTCGAGGACGCGCTGGCCCACCCCGTCGCCCGGGCCGTCGCCGTCCTCGGCTTCTGGATCGGCACCGGGAACGGCCTCGGCGCCGCGTTCACCGCCGCCGTCGCCGTCCTCATCATCGCCTGCCCCTGCGCGCTCGGCCTCGCCACACCGACCGCCCTCATGGTCGGCACCGGCCGCGGCGCGCAGCTCGGGATCCTCATCAAGGGCCCCGAGGCGCTCGAGCGCACCCAGCGGATCGACACCGTCGTGCTCGACAAGACCGGCACCGTCACCAGCGGCAAGATGAGCCTCGTCGACGTCGTCCCCGCCGAGGGCGAGGACCCCGAGGAGGTCCTCCGTCTCGCCGGTGCGCTGGAAGCAGGCAGCGAGCACCCGATCGCCCGGGCCGTCGCCGAGGCCGCCCGCCAGCGCGCCGGGCTGCCGCCGGTCGACGGGTTCGTGAACCTGGAGGGCCTCGGCCTGCAGAGCGTCGTCGACGGCCACGCCGTCCTCGTTGGCCGCAGCAGGCTGCTCACCGACTGGTCCCAGCCCCTCGGCCCGGACCTGGAGCGCGCGAAGGCCCACGCGGAGGCGGCGGGCCGGACCGCCGTCGCCGTCGCGTGGGACGGCCGCGCCCGCGGCGTCCTGACCGTCGCCGACACCGTCAAGCCGACCAGCGCCGCCGCCATCCGCCAGCTCCGCGACCTCGGGCTCACGCCGGTCCTGCTCACCGGCGACAACCGCGCCGTCGCCCAGGCCGTCGCCCGGGAGGTCGGGATCGACCCGGGCGACGACACCGTCATCGCCGAGGTCATGCCCGCCGACAAGGTCGCCGTCGTCCAGCGGCTCCAGTCGCAGGGCAAGCGCGTCGCGATGGTCGGCGACGGCGTCAACGACGCCGCCGCCCTCGCCCAGGCCGACCTCGGCCTCGCGATGGGCACCGGCACCGACGTCGCGATCGAGGCCAGCGACCTCACGCTCGTCCGGGGCGACCTGCGGGGTCGCCGCGGACGCCATCCGGCTGTCGCGCCGAACGCTGCGGATCATCAAGAGCAACCTGTTCTGGGCGTTCGGCTACAACGTCGCCGCCATCCCGCTCGCCGCCGCCGGACTGCTCAACCCGATGCTCGCCGGCGCCGCGATGGCGTTCAG
>CADCTH010000462.1 GCA_902805495.1 uncultured Actinomycetospora sp. | reverse complement strand
GCCGCGCCCTCGGCCCAGACGACGGGGTCGAGCCCGAGGATCCCCGTCATCGCGCGCACGGCCGAGGCGGCGGCCAGCGCGTCGGCGCGCTCGCCGGCGTCGAGGGCGGCGTTGCCGCGACGGACGGTCTCGTGCACCTCGGCGAGCGCCGCGGGCGTGGCCCCGTCGTCGTCCATCGCCGCGGCGAAGGCGTCGCTGATGCGCCCGACCTCGACGGCGCCGACGCGGTCGTGCACGCGGTGCACGAAGGACTCGATCCGGTGGTACGCCGCGGCGGCCTCGGCGAGCGCCTCCTCGGAGAACTCCAGCGTCGAGCGGTAGTGCGGCCCGACGAGGTAGTAGCGCAGCTCGACCGGGCGCACGCGCTCGAGCACCGCGGGGATCGTCAGCGTGTTGCCCAGCGACTTCGACATCTTCGCGCCGGACATCGTCACCCAGGCGTTGTGCATCCAGTACTCGGCGAACCCGTCGCCGGCCGCGCGCGACTGGGCGAGCTCGTTCTCGTGGTGCGGGAAGACGAGGTCGAGCCCGCCGCCGTGGATGTCGAACCGCGGTCCGAGGTAGCGCGTGGCCATCGCCGAGCACTCGAGGTGCCAGCCCGGGCGCCCGCGGCCCCAGGGCGTGGGCCAGTCCGGCTCGCCGGGCTTGGCCGCCTTCCACAGCGCGAAGTCACGGGGGTCGCGCTTGCCGCGGGAGTCGCTGCCCTCGCCCTGCTCCATCTCGTCGACGCGCTGGCCGGAGAGCTCGCCGTAGGACGGCCAGGTGCCCACCGCGAAGTAGACGTCGCCGTCCACCGCGTACGCGTGCCCGCCCGCGATCAGCCGCTCGATCAGCTCGACCATCTCGGTGACGTGACCGGTTGCGCGCGGCTCCACCGACGGCGGCAGGCAGCCCAGGGCGTCGTACGCCGCGGCGAACGCGCGCTCGTGGGTCGCGGCCCACTCCCACCACGGCCGCCCGGCGGCCGCCGCCTTGGTGAGGATCTTGTCGTCGATGTCGGTGACGTTGCGGACGAGCAGCACCTCGTAGCCGTTGTGCGCGAGCCAGCGGCGCAGCACGTCGAAGTCGAGACCGGACCGGACGTGGCCCACGTGGGGCACGCCCTGAACGGTGGCGCCACACACGTAGATCGACGCCGTGCCGGCGCGCTGCGGACGGAACTCCCGCAGCTCGCGTCGTGCGGTGTCGTACAGGTGCAGGCTCACCGCCCGGATCCTACGGAACGCCGGAACCCGCCCGCCGACCCGTCGGGGGGCCCGCCCTCCACCGACCGACCGATCGTTCGGTCATCCCCTTCCCAAGGTGTGAGGTGGCACATAGAGTCGCGTGCATCATTCGACGGTTCCGCTACGCAAGGAGTGGTCAGCGTTGTCCATCACGTGCCGCACGTCCCTCGTTCGACAGGCCCCCGGGAAGTACGAGACGGCCACGGTCGAGGTCGACGACCCGCGGCAGGACGAGATCCGGGTGAAGATGGTCGCCTCGGGTCTGTGCCACTCGGACGACCACATCGCCACCGGTGACATCCCGGTCGGCACCTACCCGTTCGCCGGCGGCCACGAGGGCGGCGGCGTCGTCGAGTCGGTCGGCCCGAACACCAAGGGCTTCGAGGTCGGCGACAAGGTCGTCTTCTCCTTCCTCCCCGCCTGTGGCAAGTGCCGCTGGTGCTCCACCGGCCACTCGAACCTCTGCGACCTCGGCGCCGGCCTGCTCGCGGGCACCCGCTGGGACGACCCGTCGACGCGCCTGCACCTCGAGGACGGCAGCAACGTCGGCCAGATGTGCGGCATCGGCACCTTCACCGAGTACACGACCGTCGCCGTCGACTCGGCGATCAAGGTCCCGCAGGACACCAAGCTCGAGGTCGCCTGCCTGCTCGGCTGCTCGGTGGGCACCGGCTGGGGCACCGCGGTGAACACCGGTGAGGTCGCCCCCGGCGACACCGTGATCATCCAGGGCGTCGGCGGCATCGGCGCCAACGCCGTCCAGGGCGCCGCGCACGCGGGCGCCGCCAACGTCATCGCCGTCGACCCGGTGGCCTTCAAGCGCGAGAAGGCCCTCGAGCTCGGCGCCACCCACGCGGTCGAGTCGATGTCCGAGGCCACCGAGATCGCCCAGGGCTTCACCAACGGCCAGGGCGCCGACGTCGCGCTCGTGACCATCGGCGTCACCAAGCCCGAGCACGTGGGCGAGGCCTTCGCCTCCATCCGCAAGCAGGGCACGGTCGTCGTCACCGGCCTCGGCGACATCACCGAGGTGGGCGTGCCGATCCCGATCGGCGAGCTGACCCTGTTCGAGAAGAAGCTCAAGGGCTCGCTGTTCGGGTCGTCGAACCCGCGCGCCGACATCCCGAAGATGCTCGACCTCTACAACCACGGGAAGCTCAAGCTCGACGAGCTCGTCACCAAGCAGTACGGGATCGACGAGGTCGCCCAGGGCTACGAGGACATGCACGCCGGCAAGAACATCCGCGGCGTCCTGATCTTCGACTGAGGTATCGACGACCTTGACGAACGGTTCCGCGGCCCCGGTGTCCCTCGTGGACCCCGGGGCCGCCCCCGGTCTGCCCGCCGCCGGCCGGCTCCCGGTCCGCGCGATGATCGACGCGTCCCGGGCGCGGGTGGTCGGGCGCGTGCGCGAGTCCGAGGTGATCGCCGCGGCGCTCGCCGCCGGGCGCAGCGTGCTGCTCGAGGGCCCGCCGGGCACCGGCAAGACCACCCTGCTGCGCGCGCTCGCCGAGGGCGCCGGCGCCGGCCTCGAGCTGGTCGAGGGCAACGCCGAGCTCTCGCCGGCCCGTCTCGTCGGCCACCACGACCCCTCCCGCGTGCTGACCGAGGACTACCGGCCCGAGAACTTCGTGCCCGGCCCGCTGGTGCGCGCGCTGACCTCGGGCGCGCTGCTCTACGTCGAGGAGGTCAACCGGGTCCCCGAGGAGACGCTCAACGTGCTACTCGGGGTGCTCTCCGAGCGGCGCCTGCACGTGCCGCGCCTCGGGATCGTCGACGCCGCGCCGAGCTTCCGGCTGGTCGCGGCGATGAACCCGTCGGACTCCGTGGGCACCGGGCGCATCACGCCGGCGCTCTACGACCGGTCGTGCCGCGTCGGGTTCGTCCACCAGGACGCCGACGAGGAGACCGCGATCGTGCGCCGCGACCACGGCGTCGTCGACGCGGGCTTCCTCGAGCGCGCTGTCCGCGCCACGCGGGCCACCCGCGCGCATCCCGAGCTGCGGCTGGGGTCGTCGGTGCGCGGTGCGCTGGACCTCGTCGCCGTCGCCGCGTCGCTCGCCGAGCTGCGCGACGTCGGGCTGGCGGGCCGCCTCGCCGCCGGCGCGGAGTCCACGGGCACCGACGCCGCCCTGGCCGCCCTGACCGGGCGTGTGCAGCTGCTCGAGGGCTCGACGCGCACCGTCGAGGAGGTCGTCGCCGAGCTGTGGGCGGCGAGCGCGCCCGTCGACGAGCAGTCGGGCTCCGGGGACGGTGACGCGGGAAAAGCCTGAGCCCCGGAGCTGGTCCTCCGGGGCCCCCGCCGGAGCCGGGCCGGTCGCCCGGGGCCCCGCCCCGCGTCGTGTCCGACCCCCGCGAGGTCGAGCAGCTCCTGCGCGACCAGGCGCGGCGCACCGAGACCCGCGCCGACCTCCAGCGCCGCCACGACGACCTCGCGCAGGTCACGCCGACGGTGGGGGTGCTCGACGAGGCGGCGCTGGCCGGGGTCGACGGCGCCGACGCCGGCGCCGCCGTCGACCTCCTCGCCGACCTCGCCCGCGCCACCGACCCGGCGCTGCGCGCGAAGGCCCGCCGCCTGTCCGTGCGCCTGCTCGTGCCCCCGGCGCGGGCGGGGGAGACGCAGCGGCGTGGCTCGAGCCGGCTCGCGACCGTGGCCGGCGAGGGCCTCGACCTGGACCTCGACGCGACACTCGAGCGGTCGCTCGAGCACCGCCCGATCCGCGCCGAGGACCTGCGCTGGCGCGGTTGGCGCTCGCCCGCGCGGGCGCTCGTGCTGCTCGTCGACGCCTCGGGGTCGGTGGCCGGGAAGCCGCTCACGACCGCCGTGACCACGGCCGGCGCGCTGGCCGCGGGGCTGCGGACCGACGACGAGCTCGCCGTCGTCGCGTTCTGGTCGCGCGCGGTGGTGCTGCGCCACCTGCACTCCCCCGCCGCCCCGTCCGCGGTGCTCGACGCGCTGCTCGACCTGCGCGGCGGGTCGACCACCGACCTCGCGCTCGGCCTGCGCACCGCGCTCGCCCAGGCCACGGCCGCCCGCGTCCCGCACGCCGACGTCCTCGTGCTCACCGACGGCGCGTGGAACGAGGGCGAGGACCCGGCACCGATCGCCGGGGCCTCGGGCGCGGCGCGGGTGCACACGCTCGTGACCGTCGACGACGAGGAGGCGCGGACCTCCTGCGCCCGCCTCGCCGCGGCGGGCGGCGGGCGCGCGGTGGCGCTCCACCGGACCTCGGACGCCCCGGCGGCCGTGCGGGCCGTGTTGCGCTGAGCGCTCTCACCGGCCGGCGACGGCCCGGGCGTGCGCGTCGAGGAGCTTGTCCAGCTCCGCCCGCAGCCGCGGCCGGTCGAGGGGGTGGACGAGGACGTGGCGGCCCGT
>CADCTH010000461.1 GCA_902805495.1 uncultured Actinomycetospora sp. | reverse complement strand
GGGCCTCGCGGGCCTGGCCGCCGCCTGCGCGCCCCCCGATCCGCCCGGCCGCGGCGAGGCCGGTGGACCGGGCGGCGCCGTCGAGACCGGCTCCCCCGGCGAGATCCCGCAGGAGACGGCCGGCCCGTTCCCCGGAGACGGCAGCAACGGGCCGAACGTGCTGCAGGAGGCGGGCGTGGTGCGCCGCGACATCCGCCCCAGCTTCGGCGCGCTGAGCGGCGTCGCCGAGGGCGCCCCCCTGACCCTCGACCTCACGGTGACCTCGGCGGCGGGCGCCGCCCTGCCCGGCGCCGCGGTCTACGTGTGGCACTGCGACCGCGCCGGCGCGTACTCGCTCTACGACGTCGCGGACCAGAACTATCTGCGCGGCGTGCAGGTCGCCGACGCGAACGGGAAGGCGACGTTCACCAGCATCTTCCCGGCGGCCTACGCCGGGCGCTGGCCGCACGTGCACTTCGAGGTCTACCCCGACCTCGCGCGGGCGACCGGCGGCGACGCCGCGATCACCACCTCGCAACTCGCGTTCCCGGAGGCGGTGTGCCGGCAGGTGTACGCGCTGCCCGGCTACGAGGAGAGCGTCGCCAACCTCGACGACGTGTCGCTGGAGCGCGACAACGTGTTCGCCGACGGGGTGGACGCCCAGCTCGCGCGGATGGGCGGCGACCCGGCCGCCGGCCTGGTCGCCGCCCTGACGATGCCGGTGACCTAACGGGCCAGCAGCGTCGCGTCCGCCGGCGAGAGCCGGTCGGTGATCGTGTTCTTCTGGTGCCAGTACGGGTAGAGCAGCGGCGTCGCCGAGACCTCGTCGAGGCGGGCGACCTCGTCGTCGGTCAGCGCGAGCTCGGCGGCGGCGAGGTTGTCGGTCAGCTGCTCCTCGGTCCGGGCGCCGATCACCAGCGAGGTGACGCCGGGCTGGCGCAGCAGCCACGCGTTGGCCACCTGCGCGACGGAGACGCCGTGGGCGTCGCCGATCTCGGCGGCGACCTCGATGATGTCGTAGAGACGCTCGCGGTCGTGGACGGGCGGCTCCGACCACTCGCCGAGGTGGCGCGAGGTCTCGGGGTCGTCCTGCCCGCGGCGGAACTTGCCCGAGAGCAGGCCGCCGGCGATCGGGCTCCACACGAGGATGCCGAGGCCCTGGTCGACCGACACCGGGACCAGCTCGTTCTCGGCCTCGCGGGCCTGCAGCGTGTAGTGGATCTGCTGGGAGACGAAGCGCTGGTACTCGCCGCGCTCGGACACCCCGAGTGCCTTCATGATGTGCCAGGCCGAGTAGTTCGAGCAGCCGATGTAGCGGATCTTGCCCTTGCTGATGAGCGTGTCGAGCGCCTCGAGCGTCTCCTCCAGCGGCGTCACGCCGTCCCAACCGTGCATCTGGTAGAGGTCGATGTGCTGCACGTCGAGGCGCCGCAGGCTGTCCTCGACGCTCTTGACGATGTGCTGGCGCGACGCGCCACCGTCGTTGGGCCCGTCGCCCATCGGGAAGCGGCACTTGGTCGCGAGGAACAGGTCGTCGCGGTGGTTCTTCGTCGCCTGGCCGACGATCTCCTCGGACACGCCCGCCGAGTACATGTCGGCCGTGTCGACGAGGTTGACGCCGTGGTCGACGCACAGGTCGATCTGGCGCGTGGCGGCGTCGACGTCGGTGGCGCCGAGCTTGGAGAACATCCCCTCGCCGCCGAACGTCATCGTGCCCATGGTCATCGTCGAGACCTTCAGTCCCGACCGTCCGAGCGTGCGGTACTCCATGCCGGACGGTTGCCCCCGGCCGGCGGGGGCGGAACGTGAGATGAGCGAAGGGCCCCGTCGCTCGATCCATCCGAGCAACGGGGCCCTCCGGTCGGAACGGGACGGGGCGGTCAGTCCCGGACCGGGAGCCCGGGGCGCAGGGCCAGCAGGACGCCGAGCCCGCCGAAGCCGACGATCATGTAGGCGACGCCGACGAGCTGGCCCTCGGGGAACAGGACCGCGACGGGGATCGAGGCCACGAACCAGGCGCAGCCCGCGACGGTCAACCAGCGCAGCAGGCCACGCCAGCGGCCGACGACCGCGACGGTGACCCCGACGACGGTCATGCCGAACATCGACAGCGGCCAGAACAGGTCCAGGGCGACCATCCAGGGCGCCTGCTGGACCGCGGGCGGGACGACGGCGTGCAACACCGACCAGAGGCTGGCGACCGCGAGCACCACGCGCTCGACGTGCAGCAGGCCACGCCCCACCCGCCCGGTGCCGGTGGCGGCGGTGCGCAGCATCACCCACAGGAGGCCGAAGAGCCCGACCTGGAACGCCAGGCCGGTCAGGTCGATGATCCGCTCCGTGAGGTCGGAGGCCTCGGGTCCGCCGAAGGCCATCGTCACGGCGAACACGGTCGCGGTCACCGCCAACCCGATGCCCACCGCGCGGGTCCGGGGCGGGCGGTCGACGGTGGCGGCCGGCGTGCCGGGGCGGACGTCGGTGCGGGCGGTCGGGGGTGTGGTGATCTCGCTCATCGGGGCTCCTGGCGCTCGGGTCCGGACCGGGTGGTCGGCGTGGTGCGGTGGAGCGTGCGCCGGGCGTGTCCCCGTCGGACAGGGACAGCGCGCCCGTCCCGCGTCCCCTCCCGATGTCCCGTGTG
>CADCTH010000460.1 GCA_902805495.1 uncultured Actinomycetospora sp. | reverse complement strand
TGAGCCCGACGCGCACCGCGTTGCGCAGCCGGGTCGTGCGGCTGGTGAGCAGGCCCCGCAGCTCGCGGGGCAGGGCGGTGGCCCCGGTGCGGCGGCGGCGGCGCGCGTCGGCGAGGTCGGCGATGCCCGGCCCCGACCCGAGGACGCGGGTCAGGCCGGCGAGCTCGGCACCGGCCGCCCGGGCCCGGCGCACCAGCAGCAGGCCCAGCGCGCGCAGGCCCGCGAGCACCGGCAGGCGCAGGAGGCCGAGCACGAACGCCGGGGTGGAGCAGTTGGCGAGGAAGGTCCGCAGCCCGTGGGCGCGGTCGGTGGCGCGGTAGCGGGGATCGACGCCGGCGGTGTCGAGCTCGCGCGCGCGCACCTGCAGCGCGCGGGCGTGGCGCAGGCGGGCCGTCGGCGCGCAGAGCACCAGGCCGCCGGCGCGGTTGACCCGCCAGCCGTAGTCGACGTCCTCGCGCAGCAGGCCCAGCGCGGTGTCGTAGCCGCCGAGCGCGTCCCACTCGCGGCGCCGCACCAGCGAGCCCGCGGACCCGACCGCGAGCACCTCGGAGTTGGTGGCGAACTGGCCGAGGTCGAGCTCGTCGGCACCGATGCCGGTCTGCCGCGAGCCCGAGGCGTCGATCGACACGCCGGCCTCGACCACCAGGCGGGGGTCCTCCCAGTCGAGGCACAGCGGCCCGAGCACGGCGGCCGAGGGCGAGGCGTCGGCGACCGACAGCAGCACCCCGAGGCAGTCCGGGGCGGGGGCGGCGTCGTCGTGCAGGACCCAGAGCCACTCGCCGGCGTTCGCGCCCCAGCGCCGGTCGGCGTCGTCGACCGCGGTGTGCACGGCCTCGGCGAAGCCGGTGTCGCGGGGCATGCGCAGCACCACGTCGACCTGGTTGCTGGCCGCGAGCAGCGACCCGGTGCCGTCCGTGGACCCCGTGTCCACCGCGATCACCCAACGCGGGCGTCGCGTCAGCCGCCCGAGGGCCGCGAGGGTCTCCGGGAGCCAGGTCTCACCGTCGTGGCAGACCAGGACGCCGAGCACCGGCGCCACCGGGGACGTCACCGCCACGCGCCCGCCGTCCTTCCCCCTCGGGCAGCCGCCACCCCAGGGGCGCCCGCGCTCCGGTCAGGCGGTCGAGGGTAGTCGCCGGGGTCGGCGCGTCCGGCCCGGGTGTCAGACCACCCGGCGCTTGAGGCGACGGCGCTCGCGCTCGGAGAGCCCGCCCCAGATCCCGAAGCGCTCGTCGTGCCCGAGCGCGTACTCGAGGCACTCGGTGCGGACGTCGCAGCTGTTGCAGATCTGCTTGGCCTCCCGGGTGCTCCCGCCCTTCTCGGGGAAGAACGCCTCCGGATCGGTCTGCGCGCACAGCGCGCGCTCCTGCCATTCCTGCTCGTCCTCGGTGATCATGGCCAGCTCCGACAGGACGTCCCTCATCCCGTGTCCTCCGCTGCCCAGCACCACCGAACCACTTTCCGCACCGTGCACGACGCCTCCGCTCGCCTCAGACTCCCCCGGCCCCCACTGAGTGGACGAGGCGTCGGCCCCGCACCGACGTGTCATCGCGTAGGAATTACACCGGTGTCGTTCCATCCGGGTCAAGCCGGGGGACCCAGCTGGCCGCATGTCGCGGCGGGCGGTCGTCACGTGCGGTGAGCGTCATGCGCTTTCCGTAGCAATCGGGCTCCGCCACCCTGTCGGGGCGCCGGGCGGTGCCTGCCCCGTCCGGGGGGACACACTGGGGGATGTGGCTCCCCGCGTCTCCCGGTTGCGCTCGCCGGTCAGCCCCATCTTCCTCGTCCTCGTGGCGCTCGCGGTCGCGGGGGGCGCCCTGACGCTGGTCCCCGCGGCCGGCGCGATCATCGGCGGCACCGTCCTGCTCGTCCTCGCCGGCTGGGCCGTGTCGCTGTGCCTGCACGAGTTCTCCCACGCGCTGACCGCCGACCGCTGCGGCGACCACTCGGTGCGCGCGCTGGGTTACCTGACCCTCGACATCCGCCGCTACGCCAACATCGGGCTCACCCTGGTGCTGCCGCTGCTGTTCCTGCTGATCGGCGGCATCCCCCTGCCGGGCGGGGCGGTGTGGATCCAGCGGGCGTCGCTGCGCTCGCGGGTCGCGATCAGCGCGGTATCGCTGGCCGGGCCGCTGGCCAACCTCGTGCTCGCCGCCGCCATCGCGATCGCGGTGGCGATCACCGACCCGCCGCTGCCGCTGGCCGCGGCGCTGTCGTTCCTCGGCCTGATCCAGGTCCTGACGTTCGTGCTGAACCTGCTGCCGATCCCGGGCCTCGACGGCTGGGGCGTGATCGACCCGTACCTGCCGTACACGACGCGGGCGAGCGCGGCGCGCATCGCGCCCTACGCGCCGTTCGTGATCATCCTCGCGCTGTTCCTCTTCCGGCCCGCCGGTGAGCTGCTCGCCGAGGTCTCCGCGAGCCTCTACACGCTCCTCGGTGGCGACCGCGAGCTCGTCGTCGACGGCAACATCCAGTTCGCCCGGCTGCTCGGGTGAGCGCGGACGGGAGGACGATCGGGGGCATGAAGGTCACGGTCCTGGTCGGCGGCGTCGGCGGCGCCCGGTTCCTGCAGGGCGTCAAGGCCGCCGCCGGCCCCGGCGACGCGATCCGCGCGGTGGTCAACGTCGGCGACGACATCTGGCTGCACGGGCTGCGCGTGTGCCCCGACCTCGACACCTGCATGTACACGCTCGGCGAGGGCATCGACCCGGAGCGCGGCTGGGGCCGGGCGAAGGAGACCTGGTCGGTGCGCGAGGAGCTCGAGGCCTACGGCGCCGACCCGACGTGGTTCGGCCTCGGCGACCGGGACGTCGCGACGCACCTCGTGCGCACGCGGATGCTGCGCGCCGGCTACCCGCTCTCGCAGGTCACCGCCGCGCTGTGCCGCCGCTGGGCGCCCGGGGTGGACCTGATCCCGGCCAGCGACGACCGCATCGAGACCCACGTCGTGGTGGACACTGCCGACGACCCTCCTCAGCGCAAGGCGATCCACTTCCAGGAGTGGTGGGTGCGCCACCGCGCCGCGCTGCCCGCGCACTCCTTCGCCTCGGTCGGGCGCGACCAGGCCACGGCCTGCCCCGACGCGCTGGCCGCCGTCGCCGACGCCGACGTCGTGCTCGTGGCGCCGTCGAACCCCGTGGTCAGCGTCCACACGGTCGTCGACGTGCCCGGGATGCGGCCCGCGCTGTCCGCGGCGCCGGGCAAGGTCGTCGGGGTGTCGCCGATCGTCGGCGGGGCGCCCGTGCGCGGCATGGCCGACGCCTGCCTGTCGGCCATCGGCGTGGACACCAGCGCCGAGGCGGTCGGCCGCCACTACGGCGCACGCGCCGAGGGCGGGCTGCTCGACGGCTGGCTCGTCTACACCTCCGACGCGGGGGTGACGGTCCCCGGCGTCGAGGTCCGCGAGGTGCCGCTGATGATGACCGACCCCGACACCACGGCGGCGATGGTGCGTGCGGCGTACGAGCTGGCCGGCGTCCGCGGAGCGCAGCGGAGCCGGACCATCGATGGTGTCTGACCTGCCGAGGGACCACGCATCCGGCGGCCTGACCCTCTGGGGTGTGACCGGGCTGCCCGAGCTGCGGCCCGGCGACGACCTGGCCGCCGCGCTGGCCGGCGCGGTGTCGCCTCCCCACCCGCCCCTCGCCGACGGCGACGTCGTGGTGGTCACGTCCAAGGTGCTCTCGAAGGTCGAGGGCCGCCTCGTGCGGGTGCCCGCCGACGCCGAGGCGCGCGACGCCGCCCGCCGGGCGCTGATCGACCGCGAGACCGTGCGCCTGCTGGCCACGAAGGGCCGCACCAAGATCGTCGCCAACCCGCTGGGCATCGTGCAGGCCGCGGCGGGCATCGACGCGTCCAACGTCGCCGGCGACGAGGTCGCGCTGCTCCCCGAGGACCCGGACGCCACCGCGGCGGCCCTGCGCGCGGCACTGCGCGACCGCCTCGGGGTCGACGTGGCCGTCGTCGTCACCGACACCATGGGCCGCACCTGGCGCACGGGCCAGACCGACGCCGCGATCGGCGCCGCGGGCCTCGAGGTCGTGCACGCCTACGGCGGGGCGGTCGACGCGCAGGGCAACGAGCTCGTGGTCACCGAGGTCGCCGTGGCCGACGAGGTGGCCGCGGCCGCCGACCTGGTCAAGGGCAAGCTCGACGGCGTGCCCGTGGCCGTGGTGCGCGGGCTGCCGGCCGTGCTGCGCTCGGAGACCAGCCGCGGCGCGGACCTGGTGCGGCCCGTGGACGAGGACCTGTTCTGGCTGGGCACCGACGAGGCGCTCGCGCGGGGCCGGCGCGAGGCCGTCCCGGCGCGGCGCTCGGTGCGGGCGTTCACCGACGCGCTCGTCGACCACGACGCGCTGCGCCGCGCCGGCGCCGCGGCGCTCACCGCGCCCGCCCCGCACCACACCCGTCCCGTGCGGTTCGTGCACCTCGCCGACCCCGACCTGCGCACCCGGCTGCTCGACGCGATGGCCGACGCGTGGCGCGCGGACCTGCGCGGCGACGGGTTCTCCGAGGAGTCGATCACCCGCCGCGTGGCCCGGGGCGACCTGCTGCGCGCCGCCCCCGAGGTGGTGCTGCCGTTCCTGGTGCTCGAGGGCGCCCACGCCTACCCCGACGCCCGGCGCGCCGCCGCCGAGCGCGAGCTGCTCACCGTGGCCGGGGGCGCGGCGGTGCAGGGCCTGCTCGCCGCGCTGGCCGCCGAGGGGCTCGGCTCGTGCTGGGTGTCCTCGACGATCTTCGCCCGCGACGTCGTGCGGGACGTGCTCGCGATGCCCGCCGACTGGGAGCCCCTCGGCGCCGTGGCGGTCGGTCACCCCGCGGCCGAGCCGCCGGCCCGCGGCGACCTCACCGTGGACGAGCGGTGGGTGACGCGGTGACCGAGCCGACCCTCGCGTCCACCACCCGCGCCGCCGTCTCCACGGCCGCGGTGCACGGCGACGCCCGCGCGGTGCTCGACCGTTGGCGTGGCGGGACCCGCGAGCTGGAGTCGGTGCGCCAGGCCGTGCTGGCCTACCTCGACGCGCGGCCCGACGCGTGCGCCCGCGCCTGCGCGCCCGGCCACCTCACGGCCTCGGCACTGGTGCTCGACGCCGCCGGCGAGCACGCGCTGCTGACCCTGCACCCGCGCGTCGGGAAGTGGGTCCAGCTCGGCGGCCACATCGAGCCCGGCGACACGACCCTGGCCGGCGCCGCGCTGCGCGAGGCGAGCGAGGAGTCGGGCATCGCCGGCCTGGTCGTCGACCCCGAGCCGCTGCACGTCGACGTGCACGCCCTGACCTGCTCGCTCGGCGTGCCCACCCGCCACCTCGACGTCCGCTTCGTCGTGCGTGCCCCGGCCGGGGCCGTGGAGACGATCAGCGACGAGTCGCTGGACCTGCGCTGGTGGCCGCTGGCGGACCTGCCGGACGACGTCGCCTTAGGGCGGGCGCTGGCCCGCTGAGTGTCAGCGAAGTGCCGTCGCTGACGTTGAGTGTCCGTATCGGTACTTCGATCACCGGGGCCGGGAGGTCAGTACTTCCGGTAGTCCTTCGGCGAGAACCGCGGCCCGAAGCGGGGGCGGCGGAAGCCCGACGCCTCGATGTAGCGCACCGCCCGCTGGCGCTGGGGCGCGTAGCAGGCCAGGACCTCGAGCATCCCGTCGTCGTCGAGCTTCCGTCCCACCAACGCCCAGCCGACGGTGGAGGGGATGTGGAAGTCGCCGACGCTCACGGCGTCCGGGTCGCCCCAGGCGCGCTGGGCGACCTCGGCGGCGGTCCACACGCCGATGCCCGGCACCTTCTGCAGCAGGGCGCGCCCGGCCTCGCCGCGCAGCTCCGCGGCCTTCTCCAGGCGGTGGGCCACGGTGGCGCAGGCGAGGATCGCGCGGCGGCGGGCCTGGTCGACGCCGGCGCGGTGCCACTCCCAGTCCGGGATCGCGCGGATCTGCTGCGGGGTCGGGGGCAGCTTCATCCCGGCCGGGGCGGGGCCCGGCGGGTCGTCGCCGAAGCGCCAGCACAGCTCGCGGAACGAGCGGCGCGCCTCAGTGCCCGTGACCTTCTGCTCCAGGATCGAGGGCAGCAGCACGTCCCACACCGTGCGCGTCGACCCCAGCCGCAGGCCGGGCATGCGCCGGCGCGTCTCGGCGACCAGCGGGTGGTGGCCGACGAACCCCTCGTCGTCGTCCTCGTCGCCGAGCAGCGCGGCCACCCCGCCGAGCACCCACGCCGCGCCCGGGCCCCACGCGCGGGCGTGCACCACGCCGCCGCGCCGCGACAGCGCGAGCGTCGCCGGGCCGTCGGGGGTGTGGGTGGCGCGCCAGAGGACGCCGGGCCCGCCGGACGCGTCGGTCTCGGTGCGCAGCGTCGGGTCGCCCTTGCCCCGGCTCAGCGGGGCGAGCAGCGCGCGGACGTCGAGCACGAAGGCGGGACGCCAGGTCCGCTCCGCGGGTGCCGCGGTCACCGGAGCGTCAGGCACCACCCGAGAATCGCAGACCACCGTCCGGGACGACGAGCCCGGGCCAGATCCGCACGCCCGCGAGCAGCTCGCACGACGCCCCGATCGACGCGCCGTCGCCGACCACCGCGTCGCGCACCACGGTCTCGTCGCCGATCGTCGCGCCCGGCCCGATCACCGACCGCTCGACGAGCGCGCCGTCCCCGATCCGCGCGCCGTCCATGAGCACCGAGCCCGAGACGCGGCTGCCCTCGCCGACGCGGACGCCGGCGCCGACGGTGGTGCCGTCGGTCAGCGACGCCGACGGGGCGACCTCCGCCCCGGGCAGCAACAGCGCCGTGCCCACCGGGCCGGGCAGCGCCGCGGTGGGCGCCGCGCCCTGGACGAGGTCGGCGCTGCCGCGGACGAACGAGGCGGGGGTGCCGAGGTCGAGCCAGTACGACGACTCGACGTGGCCCTGCAGGCGCGCGCCCGCGGTGAGCAGGCCCGGGAAGGTCTCGCGCTCCACCGACACCGGGCGCCCGGCGGGGATCGTGTCGACCACCTCGCGGCGGAAGACGTAGCAGCCGGCGTTGACCTGGTCGGTCGGCGGCGCGGGCGTCTTCTCCAGGAACGCGGTCACCCGGCCGTCGGCGTCGGTGGGCACGCAGCCGAAGGCGGTGGGGTCGGGCACGCGGACGAGGTGCAGCGTCGCATCGGCCCCCGCGGCCCGGTGCTCGCCGACGACGGCGCGGACGTCGACACCGGAGAGGATGTCGCCGTTGAACACGACGACCTCGTCGTAGCCCGGGCCCAGGGCCTCGGCGGCGAAGCGGATGCCGCCGCCGGTGCCCAGGGGCTCGGGCTCCTCGCAGCACTCGAGCTCCAGGCCGTCCAGGCCGTGCTGCCCCCGGGTGCCGCCCTCGCCCAGGAACGCCTCGAAGACCTCGGCGCGGTAGGCGGTGCCCAGCACGACGCGGCGGATGCCGGCGGTGGCGATGCGCGAGAGCAGGTGCGCGAGGAACGGCACCCCCGCGGTCGGCAGCATCGGCTTCGGCGTGCCGAGCGTGAGCGGGCGCAACCGGCTGCCCTGCCCCCCGACCAGCACGACCGCCGCCGTCCGCGCCGGGTCGATCACCGCCGCTTCCCCGACCGTGTCCCCCGCCTGCACCACCTTCAGACCCCCCTCGTCGATGACGAATCGTGACAGCGGGCGATAGTGTGGACCCTCCCGGGCGCTCCGTCGGCCGCGACCCGGGAGAGACCCGCCCGTCGGGGGAAGCAGGAGGGTCGCCGTGGGCTCGAACGCGTGGGAGCGCGCCCAGGAGGCCATCGCGCACGCCCACCAGCGGGCCACGGAGCGTGACGAGGACGTGGTCACCCCCGACAACGCGGTCTCCCCGTTCGACGCCTCGAGCACGACGGTGCTGCCCCACGCCATGACCTCGGGGCGCAACAGCGGCGACCCGGACCTGACCCAGCGCCTGCCCCAGAACGACGGCGGCCGCCGCCCGGTCAACGGGCAGCGGCCGCACCGCGACGATGACGGGCAGGACGGGCGGCACGGGCGGCCGCCCGAGGACCCGGTCACCGTGCGGCTCGGCGCGCAGCGGGGGCCGAGCAACCCGGGCACCTCGCCGTTCCGGGCCAACCCGTTCCCGGGCGGCGGCAACCCCGAGCCTGCGCAGGACGGGCACGCCGACGAGCACCGCGAGGACGACCCGGCGCCCCGCCGGTCGTGGTGGCGGCGGATCTTCGGGCGCTGACGCCCGACCCGGACACCGAGCTCACCTAGGGCGCCGCGCGCACCCCCGTGCGGGCCCGCAGGCCCAGGCCCACGCGCAGCGCGACGCGCAGCGGGGCCCAGCGGGCGCCGCGGTAGCGGTCGGACAGGAAGCGGTAGGCGCTGCGGTGGTGCTCGGCGAGCATCCGCCTCGAGGTGGGGGCGTCGCGCTCGGTGGCGTGCCCGCCGGTGTGCACCACCTCGGCGTCGGGGACGTAGACGTTGAGCCAGCCGGCGCGGCCCAGCCGGTCGCCGAGGTCGACGTCCTCGAAGTACATGAAGTAGCCCGGGTCGAAGCCGTCGACGGAGTCCCACGCCTCGCGGCGCAGCAGGACGCACGACCCCGAGAGCCAGCCCGCCGTGCGCTCGGCCACCGACCCCGCCTGGCGGTAGGAGCGCGTCCACGGGTTGGCGGGCCACACCGCGGCGAACAGCGCGTGGCCCAGCCCGCGCCCGAGGGAGGGCTGCAGGCGCGCGGAGGGGTAGACGTCCCCGCCGGTGCGGATCAGCGGGCCGAGAGCGCCCGCGCGCGGCCACCGGTCGCCGGCGGCGATCAGCGTGTCCAGCGCGCCCGGGCCGCAGACGATGTCGGGGTTGGCGACGAGCACCCAGCCCACGTCGGCCGACAGGCCCGCCACCCCGCGGTTGGCGGCGGCGCCGTAGCCGACGTTCTCGCCGATGGTCAGCAGCTCGACCCGCTCGTCGACGGCCGCGGCGGCCTCGGGGGCCCCGTCGACCGAGCCGTTGTCGGCGAGCACCACGCGGTAGGGCCGCGTCGTGGCCTTGTCCAGCGACGCGAGGAACTCGTCGAGGGCCTCGCCCGGCGAGTAGGTCACGCAGACGACGGCCAGTCCGGGTCCGTAGACGGGGTGCGCCACGGCCCGCATCCTGCCCGTTCAGTCGTCGTACTCGTCCACCAGCCCGCGGTACTCGGCCTCGAGCACGGCCACGGCGTCCGGGTCGCCGTGCCAGGCCGCCTCCTCGAAGTACGGCAGCGCCTCGTCCGGCCGGCCGTGGTCGAACAGGAAGCGCGCGAGGTGGAACGCCGCGCCCGGCTCGCCGACCTCGTGGGCCCGGCGCAGCTGCTCCTCGGCGCCGGCGAGGTCCGTGCGGCGGTCGCGCAGGAACCAGCCGTAGTAGATGTGCGCGCACGCCCCGCCGCCCTCGGCCGCGCGGCGGTAGAGCTCGCCGGCCTCCTCGACCCGCTCGGCGGCGAGGCGGCAGTCGGCGAGCGCGACGAGCGTCGAGGGCTTCGCCTCGTCGTGGAGGCGCTCGGCGAGCTCGGTGGCCGTCGCGGGGTCGTCGAGCTCCTCGAGGTGCAGGGCGACGAGGTTGAGCGGCGCCAGGTCGTCGCCCGCGCGCACCGCCCGGTCGAGGACGTAGAGCGCCTCCTGGGTGCGGCCGCGGTCGCGCAGGAAGACGCCGTAGTCGTTCATCGCGCCGGGGTCGCCGCCGTCGAGCCCGACGAGGAACGCCTGCTCGGCGCCCTCGTGGTCGCCCATCGCGGCGAGGGTCTCGCCGAGCAGGCCGGCGAGGTGCGCCTGCCGGCCGCCGAGCACCGCCGGGGTCAGGACGTCGACGGCCTCGCGGCGTTCGCCGTGGTCGAGGTGCACGGTGGCGAGCAGGCTGGGCGCCGAGGGCTCCCCGCTGGCGAGCGCCCGGCGCAGCAGGGCGACCAGGTCCCGGTGGTGCTCCTCGAGGTCGGCGCCGTCGGCCGGCTGGCCGGTGCGCCGCCGCCGGGCCTCGTCGCAGAGCGGTTCCACAGTTCCCGACGCGGCCCCGTCCGCCATCGCGCCAGCCTGGCAGGGCGCGGCCCAGACCTCCAGGCGCGACCTCCGGTGCGCCTACAGGCGCGGGCCGCGCGAGGCGTCGTCGGCCGAGGGCAGGGTCAGCGGCCAGTAGCGCCAGTCGTCGGGCGACGCCGCGGAGGTCGGGGCCACGGTGGAGGTGGTGGAGGTGGTGGAGGCCGGGGAGGCGGCCCGGCGCGCGGTGCGGCGCCGCTCGGCGCGCCACCGCTCGTCACGGGCCACCCGGGCCGCCAGGCGATGGCGTTCCCGCCCGGCGTCGATCACGAGCCACACGGCGACGAGGCCGAGCAACGCGAGGAGCACCGTCTCCACTGCCATGACCGCTCAACGCACGACCCGGCGCAGAGGACACGCGAATCACACCGATGGGATTACGGCACTGCTCCGCTCAGCCCAGCAGGAGGTCGGGATGCCGGGCGACGGCGGCGTGCAGGGCGTCTCGCCAGGCTGGTAGGGGCGCGAGGCCCGTGGCCCGCCACGAGGCGTCCGAGAGCACCGACCACGCGGGCCGCGGGGCCGGGCGCGGGAACGACGCGGTGTCGCAGGGACGGACGCGCTCCGGGTCGGCGCCCAGCTCCGCGAACACCGCCCGCGCGAACCCGCACCACGTGGTCGCGCCGCCGCCCGCCGCGTGCCGGGTGCCGGGCGGGGCGGACGAGCGGGCGAGGGCGACGAGGCCGTCGGCGAGGTCCGCCGTCCACGTCGGCGAGCCGTGCTGGTCGTCGACGACGTCGAGGGTGTCGCGCTCGCGGGCGAGCCGGGCCATGGTCCGCACGAAGTTGGGGCCGGTCGCGCCGTAGAGCCACGCGGTGCGCACCACGTGGTGCGCGCCGGGCAGGGCGGCGCGCACCCGTTCCTCCCCGGCGAGCTTGGTGCGCGCGTAGACCCCGGCCGGCGCGGTGGGGTCGTCGGGCTCGAGGGGCCGCCGCTCGCCACCGGGCAGCGGGCCCAGGACGTAGTCGGTGGAGACGTGGACCATGGTCGCGCCGACCTCGGCGCACGCGGCCGCGAGCAGCCCGGGCGCCTCGGCGTTGACCGCCCACGCGGTGGCCGCGGCGTCGTCGTCGGTCTCGGCGCGGTCGACGGCGGTGTACGCCGACGCGTTAACCAGCACCGCGGGCCCCTCGCCGGGCCCGGCCGCCCACGCGTGCACCGCCTCGCGCACCGCGCCGGCGTCCGTGACGTCCAGCGCGGAGCGGGCGTGGGCACGCACGGTGTCGGTCGGCGGGACGTCGGGCGCGGCGAGCCGCGCGACCAGGTCCTGCCCGAGCGCGCCCCCCGCGCCGGTCACCATCCACCGCACCGGACCCCACCCCCCGTCGATCACCGGCGCGGAGTCTCCCACCGGCGCCGTCACGCCCCGCACCGTCGGGTGCATCCCGCGACTCCGGGGGCGCGCAGGTCACGGGCTGGTCACTCACCCGCCGTGGCCGCGACGCGCCGACGAGCCGTCGGACGGGTGAGAAGCCCCGTGGGGGCCGGAGGCCGTCTAGCCTGCGACTCGAGGACGATCTCCCGCGGCGGCGGGTATCCCCCGGGACGCGACGGCGCCGAACCGCGGGGCCGGAGATCGTGCGGAGACCGAGGACGAGCGAGGACACCCGGGCGGGCCCCGGCGGCCGGGAGACGGTCGGCGGGCCCCGACCCGACGGCCAGGGGTCTCAGGCGCGGCAGGGCCGGGGCCATAGGCGTCCTCTACGCGGACAGGCTCTCCTACGCCTTCGCCGACCCCGCGGCGGTGCTCTTCTTCGAGGGCGTCTCCAGGGCCGCCGAGGAGGCGGGGCTGGGGCTCCTGCTGGTGCCCGGGTCCATCTCCGGCCGGCACGACCCGCAGGCCGTGAGGGGGGCGGCGGTGGACGGGTTCGTGGTCTACTGTATGGCCGAGGGGGATCAGATGATAGAGGCGGTCCGCGACCGGCGGCTGCCGGCCGTGCTAGTCGACGACCCGCCGGAGGTCTCCGCGGAGGGCATGACCCGCGTGGGCGTGGACGACGAGGGCGGCGCCCGGGCCGCCGCGGAGCACCTCGTCGCGCTCGGCCACCGGCGCATCGGGGTGGTCTCCTACGAGCTTGCGCCGGAGCCCACCGGCGGGCTCGCGGGCCCCGACCGCCAGGCGCAGGTGGCGTTCAGGTCCACCCGCCTCAGGCTGGGTGGCTACAGGGCGGCCGTCGAGGGCGCCGGTGTCCCGTGGGAGGACGTCCCCGTCTACGAGTGCCGCGAGAACGTCCCGGGAGAGGGAGCCAGGGCCGCCAGGGTCCTGCTCGGGATGGATCCCCGCCCGACCGCGCTGCTCGCGACGAGCGACCAGCTCGCGTTCGGCGCCATCGAGGCTGCGGGGGAGATGGGCCTCTCCGTGCCGGGCGACCTCTCCGTCGTCGGCTTCGACGACGTCCCCGAGGCCGCCCGCTCGAACCCGCCGCTCACCACCGTCCACCAGGACCACGTCCAGAAAGGCCTCCTCGCGGGGAGGCTGCTCGTCGCCACGCTCGGCGGGGAGGAGCCGGCGGCCCCGAAGACGCTGCGGACCCGGCTCGTCGTTCGGGAGTCCACGACACCGCCCCGAGGATAGGTTTTGAGGTTCTAGGGGTGCGTGTGCGGGGTGAGGTTCCGTCGACCCACCCTTGAAACCTGAGAGCCTCTGGAGGAGGCGGCCCCCT
>CADCTH010000459.1 GCA_902805495.1 uncultured Actinomycetospora sp. | reverse complement strand
TCCGAGCGCATGGCGACGATGACCGGCGACGATCCGGCCGTCGCCCGCGCCGAGTTCCAGCGCTACACCGGGGCGCTCGCCGAAGCCAAGCGCGCCCAGCCGGGCGAGGACGTCATCTCCGACCTCGTCGCCGCGCAGGCGCAGGACCCGCGGCTCACCGACACCCGCGTCGCCGAGCTGACCGCCGGGCTGCTGTTCGCCGGGCACGAGACACGGTCAACCGGCTCTCGCTGGGCGTGCTCCTGCTGCTGGTCAACCCCGAGGCGCGCGACCGGCTCGTCGCCGACCCGGACGGCGAGGTCGACGGGATCGTCGAGGAGGTCCTGCGCCTCGCCGAGCCCGGCGGGATGGGCCTGCTGCGCTACGCGCACGCCGACGTCGTCGTGGGCGAGGGCGACGACCAGGTGACGATCCCGGCCGGCGACGCCGTCGTGATCGTCACCAGCGCGGCCAACCGCGACGAGGGCGCCTTCGGCGACGCCGACGCCTTCGACCCCGACCGCGCCCCCAACCCGCACCTGTCGTTCGGCCACGGCCCGCACTTCTGCATCGGCGCGAGCCTCGCCCGCACCGAGCTGCGCGTGGGCCTGGGGACCCTGTTCCGGCGCCTGCCCGGGCTGCGCACGGCGGTCGAGCCCTCCGCGCTCACCCTGCACACCGAGCGCCTCACCGGCGGCCTCGACGAGCTGCCCGTGAGGTGCGCTCCGCGCACGTGAGCACTTCTCGGTGCTCCAGCACCAACAAGTGCTCACGTGCGCGTCAGCGCACCCCGGCTCAGAGCTCGCCGCGGCGGGTCACGAGGGTCAGGGCGACCTCGCGGAGCTTGACGTTGAGGTCCTGCGACGTGCGGCGCAGCACGTCGAAGGCCTCGTCGGAGGACAGGCCGCGCCGCTCCATGAGCACGCCCTTGGCCTGCCCGATGACGTCGCGGCTCTCGAGGGCCTCGAGCAGCTGGGTCTCGCGCAGCTCGGCGGCGGTGCGGCTCTGCACCGCGGCGATCGCGGTGGCGGCGTGCGCGGCGAGCACGAGGGCGTGGTCGCGGTCGGCGGCGTCCAGGCCCGCGGGCGACCGGGACCAGAAGTTCAGCGCACCGAAGCGCGGCGGATCGCCGCCGGGGAACATGCCGGTGGACAGCACCGCGTGCAGGCCGAGCTCCTCGGCGCACCGCTTCCCGAAGGTCGGCCAGGGCGACTCCGGGTCGGCGGTGCGGTACAGGCACGCGCCGACGCCGTCGCTGAGCAGGGCGGTGTGGCTCGGGCCCTCGCCCAGCTCGGCCTGCAGCGCGTCGGCCGCCTGGGCGTCCGGGTGGTTCGCCGACACCGTGTCGAGCCCGCCGTCGGGGCCGCGCAGCACCACCGAGACCAGGTCGGCGCCCGGCACGACGGCGTTCGCGGCCTCGCACACCCGCTCGACCACCCCGAGCACGCCCTGATCGCGCGGCACGGAGAACAGCGCGTCGGCCAGTTCGACGAAGGTCCCGGCGAGCCCTCTGTCGATCTCGTCGGTGTCCGACGGGCGGTCGAGGGGCATCAAGGGCAACCTTCGCGGCGAGCAGGACGGATCCGGACCACGAGACTAGCCGCGACGCGGGGCCGACCGTGACACGAGGTCGGCCGTCCCGCGCCGCGGCGCAGGTCAGGACACCGCCGGGCTCACCGCGCGATCAGCTGGCCGAGGCGCTTGGTCAGCTTGACGTTCTCCGTGTAGTCCACCGGCACCACGATCACCGACGGCTTGTCGCGACGGTCGAAGGCCTCCTTGAGCGCCGGGCGCAGCTCGTCGGCGCTGCCCAGCCGCCGCGCGTGGCAGCCCAGGCCCTCCGAGATCTTCACGAGGTCGGGGGTCTTGAACTCGGTGCCGAAGTGCCGGCCGAACTCGACCTCCTGCTTCCAGGAGATCAGGCCGTAGTCGTTGTCCTCCCACACCAGGTTGACCGGGGCCACGCCGAGACGGGTGGCCGTGGCCAGCTCCGCGCCGTGCATGAGGAAGCCGCCGTCGCCGGAGATGGCGACGATCCGGCGGTCGCCCGCGACCAGCGACGCCGACACGCTCCCGGGCACCGCGATGCCCATGGAGCAGAAGCCGTTGGAGATGATGCAGGTGTTGGGCGCGTACGTCGGGTAGTGCCGCGCGATCCACATCTTGTGGGCGCCGACGTCGCTGATCAGGACGTCCTCGTCGTCCATCTCGGCACGCAGGTCGGCGAGGATGCGCTGCGGCTTCATCGGGAAGTCGCCGGTCTCCCGCTCGGCCGCGGCACCGGCGTCGTTGATCTCGTCGGTGAGGTTGCGACGGGCGCGCGCGTGGCCCTCGAAGTCGGGGAACCGGTGGGCGTCGGTGAGCCCCTCGTTGATCGCCCACAGGGTGGCGGCGACGTCGCCGACCATCTCGACGGTGGGCCGGTAGGAGGTGTCGACCTCGGCCGGGTCGAAGTCGATGTGCAGCAGGCGCTTGGTGCGCCCGATGTTCCAGCGCCCCGGCGGCCACTCGACCATGTCGTAGCCCACGGCGATGACGAGGTCGGCGGCCTCGAACACCTCGGTGACGTAGTCGCGGGAGCCGAGACCCACGGCGTAGAGGCTGCGCTCGTGGCGGTCGGACAGCGCGCCCTTGCCCATGAACGTCATGCCGGCGTAGATGCCGGTCTTCTCGACGAAGCGCTGCAGCTGACGGCTCACCCGGGTGCGCACGCAGCCCTGCCCGACGAGCAGGACGGGGCGCTCGGCGCGGGCGATGAGGTCGAGCGCCGCGGCGATGCTCTTCTCGTCGGGGATCGGGCGGCGCACCTTCTCCGGCGGCACGATCGGGTCGCTCTCGAACTCGTGCTTCGCGATGTCCTCGGGCAGCTCGACGTGCGTGGCGCCGGGCTTCTCGGCGACCGCGAGCTTGAACGCCTTGCGGATGACCTCGGGGATCGTGCTCTCGTCGCGCAGCGACGTCGTCCACTTCGTCAGCGGCGCGAACATGTCGTTCACGTTCATCGCCTGGTGCGACTCCTTGTGCAGGCGCGTGGTGGCGCCCTGCCCCGTGATCGCGACGACCGGCGAGTTGTCCATGTTGGCGTTGGCGACGCCGGTGACGAGGTTGGCCGCGCCCGGCCCGAGCGTCGACAGGCAGACACCCGCCTGCCCGGTGAGGCGGCCGTAGACGTCGGCCATGAACGCCCCGCCGGATTCGTGGTGCGTGGGGACGAACTTGACCGTCGACTCACGCATCGACATCAGCAGGTCGGCGTTCTCCTCGCCCGGGACCCCGAAGACGTACTGGACGCCCTCGGCCTCGAGGCACTTGACGAACAGGTCGCTGGCCCTCATGTGTCGGTCCCACTCCCCCGGCAATCGGTGTCGGTGCACGTCGGACCACGGACAGGTGCCCATGAGGAGGACTCGGCACACCCCCGGGACCGTCCGGACTCGTCCCGTCTCGATCTCCGGCCCGTCCCGAGCCGGTCGTCGATCACCCGGCGGGACGGCCGGCGACGCCCACCGCGGCCGTCGACCGGGAACGCGCCGTGGTGGACGTACCCGTGCCCGCGCCGGTGTTCGAGGCGTCGGTGCCGCCGCCCGCGCCCGTACCCGCCGCGCCTGGGTCGTCGACGGTGCCGGCGGCCCCGGCGGCCCCGGCGCCCGTGCCCTGCTCGGCGCCCGCCAGGTCCGACACCGACGCGAGCGTGTCGCCGATCTTGAGGTCGTTGAGGAAGATCGTCGCGGGCTCGGCCGACCCGTCGGTGTGGCGGTAGATGCCGGTCTTGAGGAAGTCGAAGGAGTCGATCATGGTGCCGCGCGGGGGACGGAAGCCCTGCAGCACCGGCTGGCCCCCGCGGTACACCGACACCTCGCCGCCCCCGATCTCGAACCGGATGTCCAGCTGGACGTCGAGGTTGCGCCCCGCCTGGACCGGCCCCAGGTCGCGCACGCGGTCGCCCACGTTCGCGAGCCACAGACGGCCGTCGACGACCTCGAGCGCGACCGGCGGCGAGGTGTTCGTGCCGCCGTCGTGCAGCTGCCAGATGACCTGCCAGTCGGAGGTGTCGACCGGGAAGTCCTCCGGCAGGAACGCGCTGTAGCCGAAGAACAGGTGCTCGCCCTCGCGGATGTTCTGGCCCTCCTCGGGGCGGACCTCCGAGCGCTTGGCGCCACCGGGCACCTCGGGCTTGACGACCTGGCGCCCCGGCACGTTGGGGCTCTCGACCTCCTCCGGGTCGAGCCCGCCGCCCTCGACGTTGCCGCCGGTGGACTCCTGGAACCCGGCGAGCCCCGACGTCAGGGCCCACAGCGCGCCGGTGTCCGAGCCGGCGCTCCCCCCGCCGTCCCTGGTGCCCGCGCCGGCGTCGGACGGGGTCGGCGTGGTGGTGCGGCCCGGCGTGGTCGTGGTGGTCGCCCCGCCGGTCGTGGTGCCGGTTCCTGTGCCGGTCCTGGGGGCGGTCGTCGCCGCCGGCGCGCCCGACCCGGAGTCCGGGTAGGCCCCGGCGCCGGTGCCCGCGTCCGGCGACGTCGTCGTCGGCCCGGCCGACCCGGTGCCGGTGCCCGTGCCGGGCGCTGTGGTGGACGTGGCCTCGGCCGTCCCCGTCCCCGTCCCCGTCCCCGAGTCCGGGTAGTCCCCAGCGCCCGTGCCCGGCGCCGTCGTCGCCGTCGGCGCGCCCGAGCCGGTGCCCGCGCCCGTCCCGGGCGCCGTGGTGGACGGGAGCCCGGGCGTCGTGGTGGCCGCCGCACCGGTGTCGCTGTCCGGGTAGGCGTCGTAGGCGTCGTCGGGAGAGGCCTCGCCGCCGTCGATGTCGGGGTAGGCCTCACCAGCCGGGGGCGCCTCCCCCGTCGCGCCGGGTCCGGTGGTCACCGGCGCGGTCGTGCTCGTCGAGGGGGCCGCCGAACTGCTGGTCGGGGCACCGCTGCTCGGCGTGCTGCCGGGCGCCGCGGCCGCGGGCAGCGAGGTGATGAGGCGACCCAGCGAGTCCGACGCCCAGCGCGGCGCCGGCGTGCCCGGGGCCACGTCGAGGGTGGCGTAGCCGGTGTGCTCCGGCGACGCGACGGCCTGCTCGAGGGGCGGGGCGGTGGCGCCGGCCGCGCCGGCGCAGACCGGGTCCTCGGGCGCGCAGACCTCGATGGTGCGGTTCGCGAGCGTGCCGAACCCGCCCTCGCGCGCCGGCAGGACGCCCTGCCCGGTGACGCCGTCGGGGACCGTGCGGACCCCGGCGGCGCGCGCCGGGTCGCCGAGCAGGCCGACCGCCAGCACCTTCTCCTCCGGGATCCGCTGCTCCTGCCCGCCGCCGACGCGGGCGGCGAGGTCGCCGGCCACGTGGGCGCCCTGGGAGTAGCCGAAGAGCATGGTTCTGCCGTCGGGGCAGGCCGCGAGCTGCGCGACCACCTGGTAGGCGAGCGCGGTGACCGACTGCTGCTGGTCGACCTCGTACGACGCGCCGACCTCGGGGCCGGGCACGGAGACCACCGCGAGGCGCTCGCCCACCCGCTGGACCAGCGGGTCGGCGACCGCCGCGAGCGTCTCGCCCCCGGCCGCCCCGGTGCCGTTGACCGCGAAGAGCGTCACGTCGCGGCACGCCGCGGGCGCGGCGGCGGGCGCCGCGAGCGTCACGACCCCGGTGGTCACCACGCCGACCAGCAGCGTCGTCGCGAGCGCCCCCGCCGCCGCCAGGACGCCCACGGG
>CADCTH010000458.1 GCA_902805495.1 uncultured Actinomycetospora sp. | reverse complement strand
GGTTTGCTCGAAGTTCATGCCGTAAACCGCCCCGATCAACGAAGGGGCAAACAGGATCGCGGCCCAGGACGAGATGCGCTTGACCTCCTCGCCCTGCCGCAGGCTGCTCTCGGTCAGGCGGGTGATCTCCTCGTTCTGGCGCTGGCCGACCAGCGCCGAGTTGACGTTGAGGATGTTGACCAGGAGCTGGCGGAACGCGTCGGCCTGCTCGATGACCTGCTCGACGTGGTCCCCGACGTCCCGTAGACCCGGTGGAGATCGAGGACGTCCGAGTCGTCGTCGGTCGCGTCCCGCAGGTCCTCGAGGACCGCGCGCAGCGGGTCGACGGCCCGCTGCAGCTCGATCACCTCGCGGTCGACGGAGGAGCGAGCTGCGACGGCGAAGCGTACGCCGGGCGGACCTCGACGGGAGGACGCCACGGCAAGGAGGGAACGAACGCCGACGGTGTTCGACTCGATGGCGGGCGGCTTCTCCCCCATCGGCGGGAGAATGGTCCGCAATTCCTCACGGCGAGGTGTCGACTCCGCCACGGTCCGACGTCGGCCACCTCGGGTCGGAAAGACCGTGGAATCACCGTGCGGAATGGCGCGGTCACCGTCGGAGACGTGTGGCGTGACCGTTTGCGCTGGTTGACAAGGTGCGGCCCGGGCCCCACTCTGGGCCGCCCCACGGTGCCGAGGTGACGCCTCGAGAGCGCGGCATTCGTCCTCCGTGGCGATTCCCGACGGGAGTGGGAGATCGCCGAGGAGGCGTCATGAGCACTATCGTCGACCGGGCGACCGAGGTCAGGTCGTTCCGCATCAGCATTCCCGACGAGCAGATCGAGGATCTGCGCCGACGCGTCCTGGCGACGCGCCTGCCGTCCAGCGAGCTCGTCCCGGACCGATCGCAGGGCGTGCAGCTCCAGATGCTGCAGGAACTCGCGCGCCACTGGACCGGCGAGTACGACTGGCGCCGGTGCGAAGCGCGGCTCAACGCGCTGCCGCAATTCACGACGGAGATCGACGGCGTCGAGATCCACTTCGTTCACGTGCGGTCACGGCACGAGGACGCGCTGCCGTTGGTCATGACGCACGGCTGGCCCGGTTCGGTGATCGAGCTGCTCGACGCCGTCGGCCCGCTGACCGACCCGACCGCGCACGGCGGCAGCGCCGAGGACGCGTTCCACCTGGTGCTGCCGTCCCTGCCGGGCTACGGCTTCTCGGGGGCGCCCACCGAGCTCGGCTGGGACGCCGGGCGCATCGCCCTCGCGTGGGCGGAGCTGATGCAGCGCCTGGGCTACACCCGTTACGTCGCGCAGGGCGGCGACGTGGGCGCCGCGGTCACCGACGCCATGGGCCGCCAGGCACCCGAGGGCCTGCTCGGCATCCACGTCAACCTGCTCGCCGGGGCGATCGGCATCAAGGACCTGCTGCCGGCCGTGTCCGAGCAGGAGCGGGCGGCGCACGCCGCCCTCAGCACGTTCACCACCGACGGCTTCGGCTACTTCCTGGAGCAGACCACCCGGCCGCAGACCATCGGCTACTCCCTGCTCGACTCCCCCGTCGGACTGGCGGCCTGGATGCTCGACCACGACACCGACAGATACACCAAGATCGCGCGCGCCTTCGTCGAGGGCGAGCCCTCGGGCAACCTCACCCGGGACAACATCGTCGACAACATCACGCTCTACTGGCTGACGGGCACCGGCGCCTCGGCCGCCCGGTGGTACTGGGAGTTCGGACGGTTCCTCGCCGCCGCGGCTGGCCAGGCCCCGCCGCCGGTCGCGGTCCCGGTCGGCTTCACGACGTTCCCCGGCGAGATCTGGCCGGCGCCGCGCAGCTGGGTCGAGACGGTCTATCCCGGCGTGGCGTACTTCCACGAGGCCGACCGTGGCGGCCACTTCGCCGCCTGGGAGGAGCCGGAGATCTTCGCGGGCGAGGTGCGGGCTGCGTTCCGGTCGCTGCGCTGACGGCCTCTCGTCGCGCCCGCGCGGAGAGCCCGGCGGCCCCCCGGGCGCCGGGCTCTCGTCGACGGCTCAGTGGATGTGCGAGCCGCCGTTGACGTCGTAGGTCGCGCCGGTGACGTAACCGGTCTCCTCGCGGCAGAGGTAGGTGATGAGGTCGGCGACGTCGTCGACCCGGCCGTTGCGCCCGACGGGGATGCCCGCGAGCAGCGCGGTCTTGCGCTCGCCCTCGAGCGCGCCGCCGGTGATGTCGGTGTCGATGAGCCCGGGCGCGACGCTGTTGACCGTCACCCCGGCCGGGCCCAGCTCGCGCGCCAGGGCGCGGGCGAAGCCCAGCTGCGCGGCCTTGGCCGCCGAGTACGCGACGCCGCCGAACACGCCGCCCCCGCGCTCGGCCGAGACCGACGAGAGGAAGACGACGCGCCCGAAGCCGCGGTCGGCCATCCCGGGGGCGAGGCGGCGGGTGACGTTGTACGCGCCGCGCACGTTGACGGCGAACACCCGCTCCCACTCGGTGTCGGTGACCTCGAGGAACGGCACCGGCGAGGTGATGCCGGCGTTGTTGACCAGGGCGCCGACCGGCGGCAGGGCCGCGGTCACGGTGGCGAGCGCGGAGTCGACCGACGCGTCGTCGGTGACGTCGCAGGCGGCGCCGAGGGCGGCGACGCCGTGGGCGGCGGCCACCGAGTCGGCGGTCTCCTTGGCGCCGGCCTCGTCGAGGTCGAGCACCGCGACGTTCCAGCCCGCCGCGGCGAGGGCGTGGGCGGTGGCGCGGCCGATGCCGCGGCGGGAACCGGCGCCGGTGACGACGGCGGTCATGTCGGAGGTGGGCACAGGGGTCTCCTGGGTGGCGAGGCGGGTCAGGCGGAGGGCGGCGCGGGATCGGCCGGCCAGGGGGCGCGGTCGTCGAGCTCGGCCTTGACGCGGGCGACGACGGCGTCGGTGGACAGGCCGTAGCGGTCGTGCAGGGTCGGCAGCGCGCCGGCGGCGAGGAACTCGTCGGGCAGCCCGATCTGGCCGAAGCGTGTGGCCACTCCGGCCAGGGCGAGGGACGTGGCGACGGCCTCGCCCAGGCCCCCGACGACGGTGTGGTTCTCGAGGGTCAGCACCAGCCGGTCGGAGCGGGCGGCCCGGACGATCGCCTCGCGGTCCAGCGGCTTGATCGTCGGCACGTGCAGCACGGCGACGTCGACGTGGTCGGCCTCCAGCCGCGCCGCCGCCTGCAGCGCGCGCATGGTCATCAGGCCGGTCGAGATCAGGACGACGTCGCGGCCGGTCCGCAGCTCGGCGGCCTTGCCCAGCTCGAAGCGGTAGTCGTACTCGTCCAGCACGGTGGGCACGGTGCCCCGCAGCAGGCGCATGTAGGTCGGGCCCGGTGAGGCCGCCAGTGCCGGCGTCGCCTGCTCGATGTCGACGGAGTCGCACGGGTCGACGATCGTGAGGTTGGGCATCCCGCGCAGGATGGCCAGGTCCTCGGTCGCCTGGTGGCTGGGTCCGTACCCGGTGGTCAGCCACGGCAGGGCGCCGACCACGTTGACGTTCAGTCCCGGCTCGGCGATGTCCAGGCAGAGGAAGTCGTAGGCGCGCCGCGTCGCGAACACGGCGTAGGTGGACGCGAAGGGGACCAGGCCCACCTCCGCCAGGCCGGCGGCCGCGCCGAGCATGACCTGCTCGGCCATGCCCATCTGGAAGAAGCGCGCCGGGTGGGCGTC
>CADCTH010000457.1 GCA_902805495.1 uncultured Actinomycetospora sp. | reverse complement strand
CCTCGTCCGGCGTCGGCGGCTCGTCGGTCGCGTCGGGCGCGTCGGGCGCGGCCGGCGTCGCGCTGCTCGGCGTCTCGCTGCTCGGCGCCGCGGTGCTCGGCGTCTCGGTGCTCGGCGCGTCGGTGCCGGCCCTGCGCGTGGGGGACGGGCGCGGCCGGGGCGAGGCCTCAGTGGCCGGCGGCTCCTCGGGCGAGGCGGCGGGCGCGCCGTCCACCAGCGTCCCCGCGGGCCCCCGCGACGACGAGACCGGCAGGAGCCCCGCCTGGTCGGAGCCCTCGCTGGGCGCCGGGAGGCGGAACGCCGCGGTGCGCGGACCGGCCGAGACGGAGAGCACCGGCCCTTCGGGGTCGGAGAGCAGCGGGCGCAGCCGCCGGCGCACGGCCTCGAGCGCCAGCCGCAGCGCCGGGTCCTTGACCATCAGGCCCCGGATGACGTCTATCACCGGGCCCCGGCCGGACGGCACCGGCACCTCGCCGTGCACCACCTCGGTGACCGTGCCCACGGGGTCACCCGCGTCGTAGGGCGGGCGGCCCTCGAGGCAGGCGAAGAGCGTCGCGCCGAGCCCCCACAGGTCCGCCGCCGGGCCCACCGCGCGGCCCATGGCGACCTCGGGCGCGATGTAGGGCGGCGACCCGAGCACCGTGCCGGTCTGGGTCATCGACTGCTCGGCGGCGTTGCGCGCGATGCCGAAGTCGGTGAGCTTGATCTGCCCGTTCTCGCCGATGAGGACGTTGCCGGGCTTGACGTCGCGGTGGGTGATGCCGGCGCGGTGGGCGGTGGCCAGCGCCGACGCGACCGCCGACCCGATCTCGGCGGCCTCGGGCTGGGTGAGCGTCCCCCGGTCGCCGATGTAGCTGGCGAGGCTGCGCGAGGGCAGCAGCTCCATGACGACGTAGGGCTCGGAGTTGACCTCGACGACGTCGTAGAGCGTGACGACGTTGGGGTGGCTGAGCATCGCCGTCGACCGGGCCTCGCGCAGCGTGCGCTCCCGCACGATGCCGCGCTCGTTCACCGGCACCGACGACAGCCGCACCTCCTTGACCGCCACCGAGCGGTGCAGCACCTCGTCGTAGGCGGCCCACACCGTGCCCATCGCGCCACGGCCGAGCTCGTGCTCGAGGCGGTAGCGCCCGACGATCCGGCGCGGGCCGGGGGCGTCGGCGGCTGCGGGGCTCACCCGACCATCATGGCAACGTCGACCGTTGGACGGACCGCCCCCGGGGTACCCCGGCACAGAAGCCGTGCGACGGACGGGGGGCGACTGCCGAGTAGCGGTGCCGCACGCCGGTGACCTGCACCGACCGCCCGCTCGTCGGGCGGGTCATCCCACCGGTGCGCCGCACACAGCGTCCTCGCGACCCCTCGGCGCGAGGGGCCCGCGATCGGCCGCAACCGCCGACCGGCGCAGGCATGCTGGGCCGGACAGCCGGGCTCGGGACGGGTTCGGCACGGGAGGTGTGTTCGATGACTCTGGCGGAGCCTCGCCCCGCGCCGGCCCTGGTGGCCGACCTCGGCGCGGGCAACGGCCCGGAGTGGATCGACCACTGGCTCGCCGAGCACACCGGCGACGTGGTCGCCTGGCGCCGGGCGATCCACGCGCGGCCCGAGCTGGCCCGCCACGAGCACGGGACGACGCGGCTGTGCGCCGAGACGCTCGCCGCCGCCGGCCTGCGTCCCCGGCTCCTTCCGGGCACCGGCCTCGTCTGCGACATCGGCGAGGGGCCCCGCACCGTCGCCCTGCGGGCGGACATGGACGCCCTGCCCCTCACCGAGCAGACCGATGCGTCGTACAGCTCCCAGGTGCCCGGCGTCGCGCACATGTGCGGCCACGACGCGCACACCGCGATGCTGCTCGGCGCGGGCCTCGCGCTCGCGTCGGCGCCGTCGCTGCCCGGCCGGGTGCGGCTGGTGTTCCAGCCCGCCGAGGAGGTCCAGCCCGGCGGTGCCCTCGACGTCATCGCCGCCGACGGCCTCGACGGGGTCGACCGCATCTTCGCGCTGCACTGCGACCCGCGCCTCGAGGTCGGCCGGGTCGGCACGCGCACCGGGGCCATCACCTCGGCCTGCGACATGCTCGAGCTGCGCCTGACCTCCCCGGGCGGGCACACCTCGCGCCCCCACCTCACCGCCGACCTCGTGCACGCGCTCGGCACGGTCATCACCGGGCTGCCCGACCTGCTCTCCCGCCGCGTCGACCCGCGCTCGGGGACGGTGCTGGTGTGGGGCACGGTGCAGGCCGGCGGCGCCGCCAACGCGGTGCCCCAGCAGGGCGTCCTCGGCGGCACGCTGCGCACCGCCCAGCACGCGACGTGGAACGAGCTCGAGCCGCTGGTGCGCTCGCTCGTCACCGCGCTGCTCGCGCCCACCGGCGTCGGCTACGTGCTCGAGCACCGTCGGGGCGTCCCGCCGGTGGTCAACGACGCGGTGTCGGCCGACCTGCTGGCCCGCGCCGCCGAGCGGGCCGCGGGACCGGGCGCGGCCGTCGGCACCGAGCAGTCCAGCGGCGGCGAGGACTTCGGCTGGTACCTCGAGCACGTGCCGGGCGCGATGGGCCGGCTCGGGGTGTGGTCGGGGATCGGCGAGATGTCCGACATCCACCAGCCCACGTTCGACCTCGACGAACGGGCCCTGCCGGTCGGCGTGCGGACGCTCGTGCACGCGGCCCTGGCAGCGCTGGCGGGCTAGCAGCGTCACCCCTCGCGCCGCATCTGCTTGGCGCGGTGAAGAGCCCGTGGGGCACCATGGCGCCGTGAGCGATGCGACGGTGACCGCCACTGGTGAGCCCACCCCCGATGGCGCGGTGGGGGAGGCCCCGGTGCTCCCGCCGGTCACGCGCCGCATCGCCGACGAGCTCGCGGTCGGCGAGGGCCGGGTGGCCGCGGCGGTGGAGCTGCTCGACGGCGGCGCCACCGTCCCGTTCGTCGCGCGCTACCGCAAGGAGGCCACGGGCGGTCTCGACGACGCCCAGCTGCGCACGCTCGAGGAGCGCCTGACCTACCTGCGCGAGCTCGAGGAGCGCCGGACGGCGGTGCTCGAGTCGGTGCGCGCCCAGGGCAAGCTCGACGGCGAGCTCGCGGCACGCATCCTCGGGGCGGAGACCAAGAGCCGCCTCGAGGACGTCTACCTGCCCTTCAAGCCCAAGCGGCGCACCAAGGCCGCCATCGCCCGCGAGGCGGGCCTCGAGCCGCTGGCCGACGCCCTGCTCTCCGACCCCACCCACATCCCGCGCACCGCCGCGGGCGCCTACGTCGACCCGGACCACGGCGTGCCCGACCGCGACGCCGCCCTCGACGGCGCCCGCGCGATCCTCGTCGAGCGCTGGGCCGAGGACGCCGACCTCGTCGGCGCGCTGCGCGAGCAGATGTGGCGCCGCGGGCGCCTCACCGCCGTCTACCGCGAGGGCCGGGGCGGCTCGGACGGTGCTGCCGACACCGCCGCCGCGAAGTTCTCCGACTACGGCGCCTTCGACGAGAAGTTCACGCGCCTGCCCTCGCACCGCATCCTCGCCGTCCTGCGCGGGGAGGCCGAGGAGGTCCTGGCCCTCACGCTCGACCCGCTGGCCGCCGACGACGACGAGTCCGCGATCGGCGAGGTCTACCTCTCGCGCATCGCCGCCGCGGTGGGCGTCGCCGACCGCGGGCGCCCCGCCGATCGCTGGCTCGGCGAGGCCGTGCGCTGGGCGTGGCGCACGCGCATCCTGTCGCGCCTGGTGGTCGACCTGCGGGTGCGGCTGCGCGAGGTCGCCGAGGAGGGCGCGGTCCTCGTCTTCGCGGGCAACCTGCGCGACCTCCTGCTCGCCGCGCCGGCCGGCGCCCGTCCCACCATGGGCCTCGACCCGGGCCTGCGCACCGGTGTGAAGGTGGCCGTGGTCGACGGCACCGGCAAGGTCCTCGCCACCGACACGATCTACCCGCACGTGCCCCGCCGGCAGTGGGAGGCCTCGCGCAGCCGCATCGGCGAGCTGGCGCGCGAGCACGGCGTCGAGCTGGTCGCCATCGGCAACGGCACCGCCTCGCGCGAGACCCACGCCCTGGTCCGCGACCTCGTCGCCCGCGAGCCCGAGCTGGGGCTCGTCCCGGCGGTCGTGTCCGAGGCCGGCGCCTCGGTGTACTCCGCGTCGGAGCAGGCGTCCGCCGAGCTGCCCGACCTCGACGTGTCCCTGCGCGGCGCGGTGTCCATCGCACGGCGGCTGCAGGACCCGCTGGCCGAGCTCGTCAAGATCGACCCCAAGTCGATCGGCGTCGGCCAGTACCAGCACGACATCACCGGCATCGCCCTGTCCCGCTCGCTCGACGCGGTGGTCGAGGACTGCGTGAACGCCGTCGGCGTCGACGTGAACACCGCCTCGGCGCCGCTGCTGCGCCGGGTCTCGGGCATCAGCGCGGGCCTGGCCACCACGATCGTCGGCTACCGCGACGAGCACGGCCCGTTCCCGTCGCGCACCGCCCTGCGCGACGTGCCGCGCCTGGGCGCCAAGGCCTTCGAGCAGAGCGCGGGCTTCCTGCGCATCCCCGCCGCGGCCGACCCGCTCGACCGCTCGGCGGTGCACCCCGAGTCGTACCCCGTCGTGCACCGCATCGTCGAGGCCACCGGCACCGACGTCGACGGGCTCGTCGGCAACTCCGCGCTGCTCCAGGGCCTCGACCCGGACGCGTTCACCGACGAGCGCTTCGGCCGCCCGACGGTGCTCGACATCATCCGCGAGCTCGACAAGCCCGGCCGCGACCCGCGCCCCGAGTTCACCACCGCCGAGTTCGCCGAGGGCGTCGAGCAGATCACCGACCTGACGCCCGGCATGGTCCTCGAGGGCCAGGTCACCAACGTCGCCGCCTTCGGGGCGTTCGTCGACGTCGGCGTCCACCAGGACGGGCTCGTGCACATCTCGGCGATGTCCAAGGACTTCGTGTCCGACCCCCGTGCGGTGGTCGGACCCGGCGACGTCGTGCGCGTCCGGGTGCTCGACGTGGACGTCGAGCGCAAGCGCATCTCGCTGACGCTGCGCGTCGACGAGGAGGAGTCGGCGGAGACCACGCCCGCGCCGACGGCGCGTCCCGGCGGCGGTCGGGGCGGTCGGGGACGGGGTGGTCGCGGGCGTCCCGCGGCGGCCGAGGCGTCGGCCGGCGACGCGCCGGCGGCCGAGGGCCCACCGAGCACCACGACCGAGGGCGGT
>CADCTH010000456.1 GCA_902805495.1 uncultured Actinomycetospora sp. | reverse complement strand
GTGCGCGGCGGTGAGCGAGCCCGCGATCTGCTCGAGCTCCTCGGTGGACGCCGCGAGGCGCCCGCGCAGCGTCTCGACCTGCCCGGCCAGGCGCGCCACGCCCTCGCGCCGGTCGGCCGCCGCCCGCGTGGCCGCCGCGCGCCGGCGCTCGGCGGTGGTCAGCGCGTCCTCGGCGGTCTCGCGCTGCTCGCCGTGTCCTTCGAGGGTGGCGCGGGCCTCGGCGACCTCGGCCTCCAGCGCCGCCGCCTGCCCGGCGGCCTCGTCGGCGCGGCGCTCGAGGCCGTCGGGGTCGGGCCCGGCGGGCGCCTCCTCGGCCGTGGCGACGTGCCGGTGGCGCTCGACGGCCAGCGCCGTGGTGCCGCGCAGCCGCTCCTGCAGCGCCGAGAGCCGGAACCAGCCCTCCTGTGCGCGGGTGTGCGCGGGCGTCGCGGCCTCGACCGCGGCCTCGAGCGCGGCCACCTGCGCGCCGACCTCGGCCAGCGCCCGCTCGGTCTCGTCGCGGCGGCGGCGCGCGGCGTCCTCGTCGGCCTGGTCGCGCTCGATGGTGCCGCGCAGCGTCACCAGCTCGTCGGCGGCGAGGCGCAGGCGGGCGTCGCGCAGGTCGGCCTGGATGGTCTGGGCCCGGCGGGCGATCTCGGCCTGGCGGCCCAGCGGCTTGAGCTGGCGGCGCAGTTCGGGGGTGAGGTCGGACAGGCGCGTGAGGTTGGCCTGCATCGCCTCGAGCTTGCGCAGCGCCTTCTCCTTGCGCTTGCGGTGCTTGAGGACGCCGGCCGCCTCCTCGATGAACGCCCGCCGCTCCTCGGGCCGCGACTGCAGGATCGCGTCGAGCTGGCCCTGCCCGACGAGCACGTGCAGCTCGCGACCGATGCCGCTGTCCGACAGCAGCTCCTGCACGTCGAGCAGTCGGCAGCTGCTGCCGTTGATCTCGTACTCGCCCGCGCCGGACCGGAACACCCGGCGCGTGATCGACACCTCGGCGTAGTCGATGGGCAGGGCCCCGTCGGCGTTGTCGATGGTCAGCGTGACCTCGGCGCGGCCCAGCGGCGCCCGGCCGGCCGTGCCGGCGAAGATGACGTCCTCCATCTTGCCGCCGCGCAGCGCCTTGGCCCCCTGCTCGCCGAGCACCCAGCTGATGGCGTCGACGACGTTGGACTTGCCCGAGCCGTTGGGGCCGACCACGCACGTGATGCCGGGCTCGAAGCGCAGCGTGGTGGACGAGGCGAAGGACTTGAAGCCCTTGAGCGTCAGGCTCTTCAGGTGCACGCGGACGTCCCTCCCCCGCCGGTCCGCCCGACGCTACCCCGGACCCCCGACAGGGTGACCGACCGGCCGAAACCTCGTCGTCGGCGCCGTCACGCGCCGTTTGGGCCCGGCGGCCAGCGGTGACCCGTTCTGCATGGCAACCGCTACGCACTACCTCGAGATCAACGCCCCGGCTGCCCAGTGCTACCAGTGGTGGCGTCCGCTGACCAACCTGCCCCAGATCATGGACGACGTGACATCGGTGGAGGCCAAGGACGGCTCCGCGGACGTGACGCACTGGGTCGTCGACGGTCCGCTCGGCAAGCAGATCGAGTGGGACGCCAAGATCATCGACGAGGAGACCGACCGGAAGATCGCGTGGAAGTCGCTCGAGGAGAGCAACAACCACGTCGACACCGGTGGCGCCGTGCGATTCGACAACCACGGTGACAGCACCGGCGTCGAGGTCGCCCTCCACGTCAACACCCCCGGCGGTGCGCTCGGCGACCTGGGCGCCAAGCTCTTCGCCGACCCGCAGAAGAAGGTCGAGAAGGCCCTCGAGGAGTTCAAGCAGCTCATGGAGTCCTCGAGCCAGCGCGTCTGACGCTTCCCGAGCACGTCGCGGGCCCCGCACCATGCCGTGGTGCGGGGCCCGACGTGTGTCCGGAGCGTGCCGGACGCGGCTAGCCTGGGGCGATGAGCGAGCCGGACCCGCCCCCGAGCGGTTACACCGACGAGGGCGTCCCGACGTTCGAGCACGTCCGGGAGACCATCGAGCGGCGGTCGGCGGCGGCGGCCGGGTACGAGGAGCTCGTCGCCCAGAGCCCCCAGGGTCGTGACCGCGCCGAGCGCGAGGCGGAGCACGAGAGCGCCGCGCGCGACAAGCTCGAGGAGATCCGCCGCTCGGTGCGCGGCGAGGGCTGACCGGCTACCGGGCCCCGACGAGCAGGGCCGCCGAGGTGCGGTCGTGCACGCCGAGGGCCGCGTAGGCGTTCTCGAGGTGCTTGCCCACCGTGCGCCGGCTGATGCCCAGCTCGTGGGCGATCGCGGTGTCGGTGGCGCCGCGGGCCACGCGGGCGACCACCGTCCGCTCCCGGGCGGTCAACCGGCGCGGTGGGGTCCCCCGCGTCGCGCGCCACAGGGCGTCGGTGAGGTGCGGACGCACGAGGTCGAGCAGGGCCAGGTCGCGGTCGGTGAACGCCGGACCCGCGCGGTGGAGCACGACGCGCGCCTCGGCACCCGCCCGGTCGACGACGAGCCCCACCCGGTGTCCCCGACGCACCTCGACACGTCCCCACGACAGCACCCGGCCGTCGAAACCCGTGGCCGCGAGGCCGTCACCGCCGACGAGGGCGGCCAGCCCGGGCCACACGCCGTCGCCGAGGTCGTCCGCCCCGCGCACCTGCGCCGCGGCCGCCGCGAGGTCGAGGGCCGCGGACAGGACGCGCTCGGCGGTCATGGGCCACGCTCCGGGGCGGGTCACCGAGTGTCGACCCGCGTGCCGGCGCCCACCAAGAGCCGGCCGGCCTTTCTTCACCCGTTCGGCCTACGGAGCCCTCCGTATCGATCACGGACGCGTGACACGACTTCACTGGTCGCACCGCCGTCCGTCATCCCGCCGAGGAGACACGCCATGCCCCGCACCATGCTCGACTGCCGTCAGATGCCGAGCGAGAGCGGCTGTTCGCTCACCCTGACCGGCGAGGAGGACGAGGTCCTCGAGGCCGGGGCCGCGCACGCGGTCGCCGTCCACGGCCACGCCGACGGCGACGAGCTGCGGGCCGGCCTGCGGGCCGCGCTGCGCCCCGCCCCGCAGGCGACCGGGCCAGGAGCGTTCGTGCAGGTCATCGAGTTCAGCACGCGGTCCTACGACGAGGTGGACGCGCTGATGGACGGCTGGATGGCCGACATCGGTGCCGAACGGGCCGCGGGCTGGATGGTGCTGGGCCGGGACCGGGACCGCGCGGACTCCTACCTCCAGGTCGTGGCGTTCGACAGCGCCGAGGACGCCCGGCGCAACTCCGACCACCCGGTGACCACGGCCTTCGCCGAGAAGATGCGGGCCCTGTGCGACGGACCCCCGACGTTCCACGACCTCGACGTCGTGCGGGCGGAGCCGTCCTGATCAGGGATGTCGCCGCCGGGGGCGCGGCTGGCACGTCGGGCACCAGTACGACGAGCGGTTCATGAACGGCGCGCGTCGCACGGGCGTCCCGCAGCGCGGGCAGGGCCGGTCCTCCTGGCCGTAGACGGCCAGCGCGCGGTCGAAGTACCCGGAGTCGCCGTGGACGTCGACGTAGAGGGCGTCGAACGAGGTCCCGCCGGCCGCCAGCGCCTCATCCATCACCTCGCGCGTCGCGGTGAGCAGGCGGCGCCCCTCGGGCCGGGTGAGCGTCGCGGTGGGCCGCTCGTAGTGCAGCTTCGCCCGCCAGAGCGACTCGTCGGCGTAGATGTTGCCGATCCCCGACACCAGCGTCTGGTCGAGCAGCGCGCGCTTGAGGCCGGTGCGCCGCCGGCGCAGGCCGCCGACCGCGACCTCCGCGTCGAACGCGGGGTCCATCGGGTCGCGCCCGATGTGGGCGACCGGCACGGGCAGCGCGTCGGGCCCGGTCACGTCGGTGACGGTGAGCCCGCCGAACGTGCGCTGGTCGACGAACCGCAGCTCCCCGCCGTCGTCCTCGAAGCGCAGCCGGATGCGCAGGTGCGTCTCGTCGGGCCGGTCGGCGGGCTGGACGAGCAGCTGACCGCTCATGCCCAGGTGCGCGAGCAGCGCGGCCTCGGGGGCGTCGGCGTCGACGGGGCCCAGCTCCACCCACAGGTACTTGCCCCGGCGCCGCACGGCGCGCAGGACCTGCCCGGTGAGGCGCTCGGCCAGCTCGGCGGCACCGCCGGCCTGACGACGGACGGAGCGCGGGTGGAAGACCTCGACCTCGCGGACCCGGCGCCCGGTGACGTGCTCGGCGAGCCCCCGCCGGACGACCTCGACCTCGGGGAGCTCAGGCATTCCCCGAGCCCGACTCCCCCTCCAGGTACTGGTACGCCGAGCGCGCGGCCTTCTGCTCGGCCTCCTTCTTGGTGCGACCGATCCCGGTGCCGCGCTCGTCGCCCGCGACGACGACCGTCGCGGTGAACTCCTTGAGGTGGTCCGGGCCCTGCTCGGTCATCCGGTACTCCGGCACGCCGAGGTCGCGGGCGGCGGTGAGCTCCTGGAGGCTGGTCTTCCAGTCCAGGCCCGCGCCCAGCAGCGGCGCGGTGCGCAGCAGCTCGCCGAACAGGCGCTCGACGACCGTCCGCGAGGTCTCGATGCCGTGCTGGAGGTGCACCGCGCCGAGGACCGCCTCGACGGCGTCGCCGAGGATGCTCGGCTTGTCGCGCCCGCCGGTGAGCTCCTCGCCGCGCCCGAGGTAGAGGCGCTCGCCGAGGTCCAGCTCGCGGGCCACACCGGCCAGCGCGTGCATGTTGACCACGCTGGCGCGCAGCTTGGCCAGCTGGCCCTCGGGCAGGTCGGGGTGCTCGCGGTAGAGCCGCTCGGTCACCACGACGCCCAGCACCGAGTCCCCGAGGAACTCGAGGCGCTCGTTGGTGGGCAGACCGCCGTGCTCGTAGGCGTAGGAGCGGTGGGTGAGGGCCAGCTCGACCAGGTCGTCGTCGAGCTCGATCCCCAGGACCTCGCCCAGGGTTTGCTCGGACGGGGGCTGTTCCAACGGCTCCGCGCTCATCGACGTCACGTCGCCGTGCGCGGCCTCAGGCCGGGGTGACGGCCCGGCGGCCGTTGTACTGGCCGCAGTGCGGGCAGGCCACGTGCGGCGGCTTGGGCTGCGCGCAGGCCTTGTTCGGGCACGCCATGAGCTGCGGCACCGACGCCTTCCACTGCGAGCGGCGGGCGTGGGTGTTGGCGCGGGACATCCGGCGCTTCGGGACAGCCACGGTGGTTCAGTCTCCCTACGGGCGTGCTCTATCGACTAGTTCTCGGTGCGGCCGGCGCCGCCGTACTTCTCCTGCAGCGCGGCCCAACGAGGATCGATTCTCTCACGGGCCTCCCCGGCCGGGACGAAGGCCCAGGCGTCGGGGTCCGGCGACACCACGCCGGGGCAGTCGTCCCGGCACAGCGGGGTCACCGGCAGCTCGAGCAGGACCGCGTCGCGCACGGCCGGCTCCAGGTCGATCCGCTCGTCGACGATGCGGCTGACCTCGTCGGCGTCGGCCGTCTCGTCGGTGACCGACGAGGGGTAGGCGTAGAGCTCGGTGACGTCGACGTCGACGTGCTCGGTGAACGGCTCCAGGCAGCGCGAGCACTCCCCGGTGACGTCGGTCTCGACCGTGCCGGAGGCCAGCACGCCCTCCATCACCGACTCGAGGCGCAGGTCGAGGTGGATCGGCTCGCCCACGGGCACGCCGATCATCTCGAGGCCGAAGCCCTCGGGCGCCGGCACGTCGCGGCGCAGCGTCTTCATCTGCCCCGGACGACGCAGCAGCTCGCGCGCGACGTCGACGACCCAGGGACTGCTCGCGTCCACGGTGGGGTGCGGGTGCTTGTCAGCGCCTGTCATTCGGCCTGTCTTCTCGCTGATCGACCAGGGGGAGCCGCACACCGCGGCCCGACCGATCAGTCTACGCGAGCGCGATCAGGCGCCGAGACGCTCGCCCAGCCGCTCGCCCCACCGGCGCCAGCCCTCGCGCGGCTCGTCGCGGATCTCGGGCTCGTCCTCGGGGTCGTCACGCGACGGGCCGGCGGCCAGCGGGCTCGCCGAGGCGCTCATGCGCAGCTGGTGGCGGTGACGCCCGACGGTGTCGAGCACCGACTCGAGGGTCTCGGAGAAGTCGGCGAGGGTGCCGTCGACGTAGTGGTCGCACTCGGCGCGCCGGCGGTCGGCCTCGTCGGTGGCGGCGTCGACGATGCGCTCGCCCTCGAGACGCGCCGCGCGCGCGACCTCGTGGGCGTCGACGAGGCGCGCCTGCTCGGCCCGCCCCTCGGCCACCGAGCGCTCGTAGTCCTGCCGCCCGGCCTCGGCCATGCGCTGGGCCTCGGCGTCGGCGCGCTCGGTGAGCTCCGCGTACTCGCGGCGACCTCGGCCCACGGTGCGCTCGGCCTCGTGCTCGGCCTCGGCGATCATCTGCTGGGCCTGCTCGCGGGCCTCGGCCAGCATCCGGTCGGCCTCCGCGCGCGCCTCCGCACGGGCCTGCTCGGCCTCCTCGGTCGCGTCGGCCACGAGCTTGTCGCGGTGGTCGAGCACGTCCTGCGCGTCGTCCAGCTCGCCCGGCAGGGCCTCGCGGACGTCGTCGAGCAGCTCGAGGACGTCCCCGCGGGGCACCACGCAGCTGGTCGTCATGGGCAGCCCGCGCGCCTCCTCGCAGAGGGTCACGAGCTCGTCGAGCGCCTCGAACACGCGGTACACGCCGGGGAGTGTGCCGCCGACACGCGTGGTGGTCCGGGATTCACCCCGATGCCCGGCGTGTCGGGACCGGGAGACGAAGCGGAGCGGAGCTCGACCCGACGGGGAGCCCTCAGCCCAGGCGCTCGAGCAGGCGGCGGTGGACCTCGGGGTGCAGGAACGCGGAGACGTCCCCGCCGCCGCGGGCGACCTCCTTGACCAGCGAGCTGGAGACGAACGAGTGGGCCGGGTCGGTGATGAGGAAGACCGAGTCGACGCCGGTCTGGTGGCGGTTCATCTGGGCCATCGGCTCCTCGAAGCCGAAGTCGGTGGCCGAGCGCAGCCCCTTGAGCAGCGTCGCGGCGCCGATCCGGCGGCAGTAGTCGACGACGAGGCCCTCGAACGCGTCGGTGCGCACGTTGTCGACGCCGGCCAGCGCCGTCGCGAGCAGGTCGCGGCGCTCGTCGACGGTGAACAGGCCCTGCTTGGCGGGGTTGACCGCCACGGCCACGACCACCTCGTCGAACAGCGCCGCGGCCCGCGTGACCACGTCGACGTGCCCGAGGGTCACCGGGTCGAACGAGCCGGGGCAGACCGCGATCGCCATGGCCGGGGATCATGGCAGAGGTGGACGCGGACCTCCTGCGCGCCGACCTCGCGGCGCTCTACCCGCAGTACGGGCTGCGCGTGGCCCACGCCGGGACGGTGCTCGTGGGGCCCACCGACGAGGAGCTCCTCGAGCTCGCCGCGATCGTCGCCGAGCCGGGCGGGGTGGTCGAGCCGGGACGCGAGCGCGAGCTGCTCGGGTGGCCGTCCGACGCCGGGGACGCCGCCGCGCGCCGCTTCCTGGAGTGGGCGTGGCGCCTGCGCGAGACCCCCGGCGCGGTGCGCTGGCGGGCGCCGCTCGCGGTGATCGACGGCGGGCGGGCCCTGGGCCTCGCGGTGCTCTCCCACGACCACCACGACCCGGCGGGCACCGTGGGCACCTCGTCGTGGCTCGCCCGCGCCGAGCAGGGCCGCGGACTGGGGCGCCGGGTGCGGCTGATGCTGCTGGAGCTGGCGTTCGGCCACCTCGGGGCGGCGCGCGCGGTGACGAACGCGGCCGAGGACAACGCGGCCTCCCTGCGGGTGTCGCAGCGCTGCGGCTACCGCGAGACCCACCGCGCGGCCGGCCCCGACGGCGTCGTCGAGGTGCACCTCGCCGTGACCCCTGCGGCCTGGCGACGCCGTCGCCTGGCCGACGTGGAGGTGGACGGCGTCGACGCGTTCCGCGCGGCGATCGCGGGCTGACGGGCGCGTCCGGCGGCGGCGCCCTCGGCGCGCGGCGGGCGCGGCTGCGCCGACCGGGGCCGTTTCCGCAGGTCGCTCGGGGGACGACCCTCAGGGGTCACCCGAGGAGGAGGCACCCATGCCAGCAACAGGACCCGAGCGCCGTCGTCGGCGCGCACCCGACCCGTCGTCGTCCGACGAGGAGCCCGACGCGGGCGGGACACGCCGCAGCCGTCCCTCGGGGGACGCGGCCTCCCGGCCGGACGTCTACCTCGACGTCCCGAAGCTCGAGGTCGACCACATCGGCCTGGAGGTCGAGGACCTCCGGGCGCACGTGTCGCTGCAGGCCGAGGTGCTCGACCTGCTCAAGCTCAACGTCGGCGTGGACGTCCAGCTGGGCCGCGTCGCCCTCGAGATCGACGGGGTGCAGGCCGAGGCGACGCTGAAGGTCCGCCTCGACGAGGTCGCGGGGATCATCGACCGGGTCCTGGACACGATCGACCGCAACCCACAGATCCTCGAGACCCTGGCCCGGACCGCGCAGGACGCCGTGCAGGAGGTCGGCTCGGGCGTGGGCGACGCGGCGGGCTCGGTGGGACGCGCGGCCGGCGACGCGGTCGGCGAGGTCGCCGGGCAGGCCGGCGGGGCCGTCGATCAGCTCACCGATCAGGCCGGGAACGCGGTCGGCGAGATCACCGAGAACGCCGGGGACACGGTCGGCGAGGTCACCGACCAGGCCGGGGACGTCGCGGAGACGGCCGGCGACGCCGAGACGGACCAGGCCGATACGCGTCAGGGCGATACGGGTCAGGGCGACACGGATCCGGGCGACACGCCCGGCACGTCCGGCGACGACCCGGTCCCGTCCGACGACGCGACGCCTGCCCGCGTCCCCCAGCCGCGGCGGGGCCGCGGGCCGTCCACCCCGCGTCCCCGTCCCGCCCGCCGGGCGACCGGGTGAGCACCGGATGAGCGAGGACCGCCCGCCGGACATCGAGGTCCGCAGCACGGTGCGCGCCCGTCGGCTGCGCTTCGAAGAGGTGCCCGACGTCCGCGTCGACCTCACCGGTGACCAGGACGATTCCTCGACGTCGGGCAGCGAACGGGAGAACCTGCCCGACCGCGTCCAGTCGCACGTCACCTACACCGACATCCGGGTCGACCACGCGATCCTGTCCTGGCTCGACCCGCCCGAGGAGTGACCCCGGGCGGCCGGGTGTGCACCGGCCGCCCGGGCTCCCGTCAGCTGCCGGACTCGCTCGAGCGACGACGGCGCCCCGCCTGCCGTCCGCCCTCCTCGCCGCCGGAGTCCGGCCGGCGCGCCGCACGGGGCGACTTGGGTCGCGCCGGGGCCTCCGCGGTGCCGGC
>CADCTH010000455.1 GCA_902805495.1 uncultured Actinomycetospora sp. | reverse complement strand
GCGCACGGCTCGCTGACCGAGCCCGGGCGCAGCTCCGCGCTGGAGATCACCTGCCCCGGTATGGAGGCGGCGATGGCGCTGGTCGGCGCCGCCCGCCGGCTCGGGGTGGTGGCCAAGGCCCGCGAGGTCCGCGGGGCCGACCGGGTGGTGGTGCGCGACGGCGACGCGATCGGCGCGCTGCTGACCCGCCTCGGCGCGCACACCTCGGTGCTGGCCTGGGAGGAGCGCCGCATGCGCCGCGAGGTGCGCGCGACGGCCAACCGCCTGGCCAACTTCGACGACGCCAACCTCCGGCGCTCGGTCAAGGCGGCGGTCACCGCGACGGCGCGCGTGAACCGGGCGCTGGAGCTGCTCGGCGAGGAGGTCCCCGACCACCTCGTGCAGGCAGGGCGCCTGCGCGTCGAGCACGAGCAGGCCTCGCTGGAGGAGCTCGGTCAGCTCGCCGACCCGCCGATGACCAAGGACGCGGTGGCCGGGCGCATCCGCCGGCTGCTCGCGATGGCCGACAAGAAGGCCAAGGACATGCGCGTCCCCGACACGTCCTCCGTGGTCACCGAGGAGATGTCGGAGATGGCGGACCGCTGACCTCGGCGTCGTCCTCCATGTCGTTCTCGTAGGTCTCGGTCAGCGCCCACACGCACGCGATCGCGAGGACGGCGAGCACGATCATGTAGATCGAGATCGACAGCGTCGTGCCGGTGGCGGCCAGCAGCGCGGTGGCGATCACGGGCGAGAACCCGCCGCCGAGGGCGGCGCCGATCTGGTAGCCCAGCGAGGCGCCGCTGTAGCGGACCCGGGCGCTGAACATCTCGGAGAAGAACGCGGCCTGCGGCCCGTACATCATCGACAGGGCGAGCTGGGCGACCACGAGCGCGACGGTGAGCGCCCAGGCCTGCGCGGTGTCGATGAGCAGGAAGAACGGGATCGCCCACACCGCGGTGCCGATGGCGCCCATGAGGTAGGTGCGTCGCCGGCCGATCCGGTCGGAGAGGGCGGCGAACGAGGGCAGCGCCACGACCGTGATGATCGAGGCGATCAGGATGGCCACGAGGACCGCGGTCGTCGACAGCCCGAGGTCCTCGGTGGCGTAGTCTAGCACGTAGACGATGTAGATGTAGAAGGTCGCGTTGACCACGATGAACGCGCCGGCACCGAGCAGGATCTGCCGGGGGTACTGGCGGAACGCCTCGATGATCGGCGACGAGCTCTTCTGCACCGCGGCGCCGGTCTGCGCGACCCGCTGGGCCTCCTCGGCCTGCAACTCCTGGAGCCGCTTGAACGCCGGCGTGTCCTCCAGCTTGCGCTGGGCGTAGAGCGCCACGCCGATGAGCAGCACCGAGAACAGGAACGGGACGCGCCAACCCCAGGAGGCGAACGCGTCGGGCGCGACCTGCGAGGCCAGGACGATGAACAGCACCTGACCGAAGATCACGCCCAGCGGCACTCCGACCTGGGCGAAGCTGCCGTAGAACCCGCGCTTGTGCTTGGGCGCGAACTCGGTCGCGAGCAGCGCCGCACCGCCCCACTGGCCGCCGACCGCGAGACCCTGCACGAACCGCAGCACCGTGAGGATGATCGGCGCCGCGATCCCGATGGTGGCGTAGGTCGGGAGGAGGCCGATTAGCGTCGTGCCGATCGCCATCGTGAACAGCGCGGCGAGGAACGCCTTCTTGCGCCCTACGCGGTCGCCGAAGTGGCCCCACACGACGCCGCCGATGGGGCGGGCGAGGAACGCGACCCCGAAGACACTGAAGGTGAGCAGGGCGCCCGCCGTCGGGCTCGCGTCCGGGAAGAACAAGTCCGGGAAGACCAGCGCGGCGGCGGTGCCGAAGATGAAGAAGTCGTACCACTCGATGGTCGAGCCGACCGCGGCGATCGACGCGACCTTGCGGATCGATCGTTCGTCGAGGCGCTCGGCGCCGTCGGCCGAGCCCTGCGTGTCGTCGCGTGCCATGCAGTGCTCCTTGCGCCGGTCCAGCCTGGGTCAAGAGAGGGTAAAGCGTCCGGGTGACGCAGGCCACCGAAGCGAGCGGGGGCCCCGGCGTGACGTCGTCCCGCGCGGCCCGGACAGCGGGTTCCGATTCGTTAGGGTGGCGGCCCCACGGGGAACGCGGTCCCCCGAGCGCAGCGCGGCGCGGGACCCCGGCACGACCGACGCACGAGAGGCAGGGCGAGGCGCAGTGACGATCCGCATCGGGATCAACGGGTTCGGTCGCATCGGACGGAACGTGTTCCGCGCGCTGGAGAAGCAGCGCGCGGCGGGCACCGCCGACATCGAGGTGCTCGCGGTCAACGACATCACCGACAACAAGACGCTGGCGCACCTGCTGCGCTACGACTCGGTGCACGGGCGCTTCGACGGCACCGTCGAGTACTCCGACGACGCGCTGGTCGTCAACGGCAAAGAGGTCAAGGCCTACGCCGAGAAGGACCCGGCGAACCTCCCGTGGGGCGACCTCGGCATCGACGTGGTCATCGAGTCCTCGGGCATCTTCACCGACGCCGACTCGGCCGGGAAGCACCTCAAGGCCGGCGCCAAGAAGGTCGTCATCTCCGCGCCCGCCAAGGGCGAGGACCTCACCGTCGTCATGGGCATCAACGACTCGGCCTACGACGGCAGCCAGAACATCCTGTCCAACGCGTCGTGCACCACCAACTGCGTCGCGCCGATGGCCAAGGTGCTCGACGACGCGTTCGGGGTCGAGACCGGCTTCATGTCGACGATCCACGCGTACACCGGCGACCAGCGCGTGCACGACGCCCCGCACAAGGACCTGCGCCGCGCCCGCGCCGCCGCGGTCAACATCATCCCCACCACCAGCGGTGCCGCCGAGGCCACGGCGCTGGCGCTGCCGGCGCTGGAGGGCAAGGTCACCGGCATGGCGTACCGGGTGCCGGTCAGCGACGGCTCGGTCACCGACCTCACCGCCACGCTGAACACGGACGTCACCGTCGAGTCGATCAACGCGGCGTTCAGGCAGGCCGCCGAGGGCGACCTGTCGGGCGTGATGGTCTACACCGAGGACCCGATCGTCTCCACCGACATCGTCGGTGAGGCTGCGTCGTGCACCTTCGACGCCGGCATGACCAAGGTGCTCGGCAACCGCACCGTCAAGATCGTCGGCTGGTACGACAACGAGTGGGGCTACTCCAACCGCGTCGTGGACCTGACCACGCTGGTGGGTTCCAAGCTCTGATGAGGACCCTCGACGACCTGATCGCCGACGGGGTGCAGGACCGCTTCGTCCTGCTGCGGGCCGACCTCAACGTGCCCCTCGACGGCTACGTCATCACCGACGACGGGCGCATCCGTGCGGCGTTGCCGACCATCACGCGCCTGGCCGGCGCCGGCGCGAAGGTGCTGGTCATGGCCCACCTCGGGCGGCCCGAGGGCGGCGCGCCGCCCGGGCGCGATCCGCGGTCGACGCTCTCGCCGGTCGCCGGGCGGCTGGGCCAGCTGCTCGACCAGCGGGTGTCGCTGGCCGAGGACGTGGTGGGGCAGTCGGCCCGGGGCGTGGCCGAGGGCCTGCGCCCCGGCGGTGTCGCACTGCTGGCCAACGTGCGCTGCGACGCGCGGGAGACCGGCACCGAGGGCGAGCGCGAGCAGCTCGCGACCGAGCTCGCCGAGCTGGTGCCCGGCCAGGATCCCTCCCGGCCCAGCGCGTTCGTCTCCGACGGCTTCGGGGTGGTCCACCGCGAGCAGGCGTCGGTGGTCGAGGTGACCCGCAAGCTCCCGGCCTACGGCGGCGACCTCGTCGCGCGCGAGACGGAGGTGCTGCGCCGGCTGGTCGGCGACCCCGACCGTCCGTACGTCGTGATCCTCGGCGGGTCGAAGGTCTCCGACAAGCTCGGGGTGCTCTCGAACCTGCTGCCCACCGTCGACCGGCTGCTCGTCGGCGGGGGGATGTGCTTCACGTTCCTCGCCGCGCAGGGCCACGACGTGGGCGGCTCGAAGCTCGAGTCCGACCAGGTCGACACCTGCAAGGACCTGCTCGACCGCTACGCCGACCGGCTCGTGCTGCCCACCGACGTGGTGGTCGCGAGCGAGTTCTCCGCCGACGCGCAGACCCGGACGGTCTCGGTCTCGGAGATGCCCGAGGGCTGGATGGGTCTCGACGTGGGCCCCGAGACGGTGTCGGCGTTCGGCGCCGCGCTCGACGGGGCGGCGACGGTGTTCTGGAACGGGCCGATGGGCGTGTTCGAGATGGCGCCGTTCGCGGCGGGGACGACGGGCGTCGCGGAGGCCGTCGCGGCCAGCAGCGCGTTCAGCGTGATCGGCGGCGGCGACTCGGCGTCGGCGATCCGCGCGGCGGGCCTCGACGAGGACCGCTTCGGCCACATCTCGACCGGCGGCGGCGCGTCGCTGGAGTTCCTCGAGGGCCACGTCCTGCCCGGCATCGCCGTCCTGGAGGAAAGCTGACATGGCCCGCAAGCCGCTGATCGCGGGCAACTGGAAGATGAACCTCAACCACCTCGAGGCCATCGGCGTCACCCAGAAGCTCGCGTTCGCCCTGCCCGGCAAGTACTACGACGTGGTGGACGTGGCGGTGCTGCCGCCGTTCACCGACCTGCGCAGCGTGCAGACCCTCGTCGACGCCGACGCCTTGCCGATCACCTACGGCGGCCAGGACCTCTCGCCGGAGGACTCCGGGGCGTTCACCGGCGACGTGTCGGGCGCGATGCTCGCGAAGCTCGGCTGCTCGTGGGTCGTCGTCGGGCACTCCGAGCGGCGCACGGTCCACGGCGAGGACGACGCGCTGGTCAACCGCAAGGTCCGCGCGGCCCTGCGGCAAGGGCTGACCCCGATCCTGTGCCTGGGGGAGGGCGAGGACGTCCGCGAGGCGGGCGACCACGTCCGGTACTGCACGGCGCAGCTCGACGCGGCGCTCGACGGGCTCGGTCCCGACGAGGTCGCGACGATCGTGCTCGCGTACGAGCCGGTGTGGGCGATCGGCACCGGCAAGTCCGCGGGCGTGGCCGACGCCCAGGAGGTGTGCCACGCGCTGCGCGAGCGGCTGCGTGAGGTGCACGGTCCCGGCGTCGCCGACGCGGTGCGCGTCCTCTACGGCGGCTCGGTGAAGTCGTCCAACGTCGCGGACCTCGTGAAGAGCGACGACGTGGACGGTGCGCTGGTCGGGGGCGCGAGCCTCGACCCCGAGGGGTTCGCCGAGCTCTGCGCCCTCGCCGCCGGTGGCCCCCTGCCCTAGTCCGGAGGGCCCCACCGGGATGTCCGGCGGGCGGGGTATCGTCCTCCCTACGCACCGATCCCGCACGTCGGGACGGTCAGAGCCCCGTCCACCCGGCCGGGGTCGGCACCCGGAGGTCACGGACACCGACATGCGACTGTTCCTGGACATCCTGCTCATCGCGTCCAGCGTGCTGCTGGTGCTGCTGGTGCTGCTGCACCGCGGGCGGGGCGGCGGGCTGTCGTCGCTGTTCGGCGGTGGCGTCCAGTCGAGCCTCGCCGGGTCGAGCGTCGTCGAGAAGAACCTCGACCGCCTGACCCTGTTCGTGGGCGCCATCTGGCTGATCTCGATCGTCGGCACGGGGCTGCTCGTCAAGATCGAAGGCTGACGGGCGGCCCGGAGTCCGGGCCGCCCCTGGACGGGAGGTACTCCGGCGATGGCGACTGGCAACGCGATCCGAGGCACCCGCGTGGGCTCGGGGCCCATGGGGGAGTCCGAACGCGGGGAGAGCGCGGCGCGCACGATCGTCTCCTTCTGGTGCTCGAACGGCCACGAGACCCGCCCGTCCTTCGCCGTCGACGCCGAGATCCCCACGAGCTGGGACTGCCCGCGTTGCGGCCTGCCGGCCAACACCGACGAGAAGAACCCGCCGCCGGCCAAGCGCACCGAGCCCTACAAGACCCACCTCGCGTACGTGAAGGAGCGTCGTTCCGACGCCGACGGCGAGGCCCTGCTCGACGAGGCGCTGGCGAAGCTGCGGGCGAAGCGCGGCGAGAGCTGAGAGCGCCTGACATGATCCCGGGCCATGGTGGCCCCGGCAGTCGACACACGGTTCTCGCTCACGCAGTCCGAGCTCCCCACGGCGTGGTTCAACGTGGCGCCGCACCTCGCGTCCCCGCTGGACCCGCCGCTGCACCCGGCGACCCGCGAGCCCGTCGGCCCTGACGACCTGGCGCCGCTGTTCGCGCAGGAGCTCATCGGCCAGGAGATGTCGGCCGACCCGTGGATCGACATCCCCGGGGAGGTCCTCGACGTCCTGCGCCTCTGGCGGCCCACGCCGCTGGTGCGCGCCCGGCGGCTCGAGGCCGCGCTGGGCACGCCGGCGCGGATCTACTTCAAGGACGAGTCCGTCTCGCCCGCCGGCTCGCACAAGCCGAACTCGGCGGTGCCGCAGGCCTTCTACAACAAGCGCGAGGGCATCACCCGCCTGGCGACCGAGACCGGCGCGGGCCAGTGGGGCACGGCGCTGTCGTTCGCGTGCGCGCAGTACGACCTCGAGTGCGCGGTCTACATGGTGCGCCGCAGCTTCGAGCAGAAGCCCTACCGCAAGGTCATCATGGAGACCTGGGGCGGCACGGTCGTGCCGTCGCCGATCGACGACCCGTCGCACCCGGGCTCGCTGGGCGCCGCGATCGCCGACGCCGTCCGCGACGCCGTCGGCCGCGACGACACCCACTACGCCCTGGGCTCGGTGCTCAACCACGTGCTGCTGCACCAGACCGTGATCGGTCTCGAGGCCCAGCAGCAGCTCGCGCACGCGGGGGAGACCCGCCCGGACGTGGTGATCGCCCCGTGCGGCGGCGGCTCGAACCTCGGCGGCATCGCCCTGCCGTTCCTGCCCGACCCCGCGGTGCGCCTGCTCGCCGCCGAGCCGGCGTCGTGCCCGACCCTGACGCAGGGCACCTACGAGTACGACTTCGGCGACACCGCGGGCCTCACGCCCCTGATGAACATGTACACGCTCGGCCACGACTTCGTGCCGCCCGGCATCCACGCCGGCGGCCTGCGCTACCACGGCGACTCGCCGATCATCTCCAAGCTGGTGCACGAGGGCCGCATGGAGGCCGTGGCGCACCGCCAGCGCGCGGTGTTCGAGGCGAACGTGCTGTTCGCCCGCGTCGAGGGCAAGCTCCCGGCGCCCGAGGCCGGGCACGGCATCGC
>CADCTH010000454.1 GCA_902805495.1 uncultured Actinomycetospora sp. | reverse complement strand
GATCACGACGGGAAGGCTACGACGGTCGGGCCCGGGCGTTCACCCGTCGTGGAGCCCTGCGGGTGCTCCGGGGGGCGTACCCGCAGGGTCCGGCGCTGCGGTGATCAGCGTCGGGGCCCGCCCCGCACGACCTCGCGCAGGCGGGCGAGGCGCTCGGCGCGGGCGCGCTCGTCGCCGCGGCCGCCGGGGCGGTAGTAGTCGCGGCCGACCAGCTCGTCGGGCGGGTACTGCTGGGTGACGACCCCGGCGCGGTCGCCGTGCGGGTAGACGTAGCCCACCGCGTTCCCCTGGGCCGCGGCGCCGGCGTAGTGCGCGTCGCGCAGGTGCGGCGGCACCGGACCGGCGGCGCCGGTGCGCACGTCGGACATGGCCTCGTCGATCGCGGTGATCACGGCGTTGGACTTCGGGGCCGTGGCGAGGTGGATCGTCACCTGCGCGAGGTTGATCCGCGCCTCCGGGAGCCCGATCAGCGCGACGGCCTGCGCGGCGGCGACCGCGGCGGGCAGGGCGGTCGGGTCGGCGAGGCCGATGTCCTCGCTGGCGTGCACCACGAGACGCCGGGCGATGAACCGCGGGTCCTCCCCCGCGACGATCATGCGGGCGAGGTAGTGCAGGGCGGCGTCCGGGTCGGAGCCGCGGATCGACTTGATGAACGCCGAGATGACGTCGTAGTGCTGGTCGCCGGCCCGGTCGTAGCGCACGGCGACCTCGTCGACGACCCGCTCGACGTCGTCGAGGCCGATCCCGCCGGTGCCCCCGACCGCGTCCGCCGCGGCCTCCAGCGCGGTCAGCGAGCGCCGCCCGTCACCCGCGGCGAGCCGGACGAGGTGGGCGCGGGCGTCGGGGTGGAGGGTGACCGCGCCGCCGAGGCCGCGGGGATCGGCGACGGCCCTGTCGAGCAGCGTGCCGACGGCCTCGTCGTCGAGGGCGTGCAGCCCGAGGACCAGGCTGCGCGACAGCAGCGGCGCCACCACCGAGAAGCTCGGGTTCTCCGTGGTGGCGCCGACGAGCAGGACCACGCGGTCCTCGACGGCGGCGAGCAGCGCGTCCTGCTGGGTGCGCGAGAACCGGTGGATCTCGTCGATGAAGAGCACCGTCCGACGGGGCTCGCTCGAGGCGAGCCGGCGGCGGGCGACCTCGATGACCCCGCGCACCTCCTTGACGCCGGCGTTGAGCGCGGAGAGGGCCTCGAACGCCCGTCCCGTGGCGTGCGAGATCAGCCGCGCCAGCGTCGTCTTGCCCGTGCCCGGCGGCCCGTGGAGCACCACCGACGCCGGCGCCGCGCCCTCGACCAGGCGCCGCAGCGGGGCGCCGGGGGCGAGCAGGTGGTCCTGGCCGACGACCTCGTCGAGGCTCGCCGGGCGCATCCGGACCGCCAGGGGCGTGCCCTCGCCGCTGGTGGGGGCCGGGCGGTCGTCCACGACTCCCCGCGTCACGGGCCGGTCGGGATCGGGGCCGGTGACCGGCGCCTCCGGCACCGCGACCTCGAACAGCCCGTCCTCGCCCATGCCCCGCACGGTAGCGAGGTCAGCCGACGCTCCACCCCGCGCCGGCCCGCGGGACGACGTCGACCGGGACGCCCCCGTGGGCGAGCAGCCGCCGCGGACGCCCCGGGTCCGGGCCGACCAGGAGCAGCGGGCCGTCCCGGTGGAGCGCCGCCACCGAGACCCGGACGACGGCGTCGGCGAGATCGAGGTCGTCGGCGGGCCCCGCGAGCCGGTGCAGCAGCCCGGGCCGGGCCGCCCGCGCGCGGGCGACGACCTCGTCGAGTGACCCCGCCGGCGGGAGGGCGCCCGCGGGCCCGGCGACCGTGTAGCCCCCCGCCCAGGGCGCCACCCGCCAGCGCAGCGGGGCGAGCGCGCCGGTCAGGGCGGCGGCGAGCCGCCGGGCCGCGCCGGGGTCGGGCGGACCCACCGTGTCCTCCCACGGCGCGCGCACCCGCCCCGACCCGCAGGCGCCGCACATCAGCCCCGCCGCGGCGAGCGGGCGACGAAGTCCTGGGCGATCTCGTCGAACGTCGCCCACCGCACGCCGTCGTGGGAGTTGATGTGCTCGATGAGCCGCTCCAGGGCGAGCAGCACCTGCGGGCGGCCCGAGACGTCGGGGTGGATCGTCATCGTGAAGGCCGCGTAGTCGCACTCGCGGTGGGTCCAGTCGAACTGGTCGCGCCACATCTGCTCGATGTCGCGCGGGTTGACGAAGCCGTGGCTGTTCGGGCTGCCCTTGATGAACATCATCGGCGGCAGGTCGTCGAGGTACCAGTTCGCCGGGATCTCCACGAGGTCGGTCTCCCGGCCGCGCTCGAGGGGCTTCATCCACGTCTCGGCGGGCTGGTCGTAGTCGATCGGGGTCCAGGAGTCGCCGACGCGCACGTAGTACGGGGTGACGTCGCGGTGCATCAGCGAGTGGTCGTAGCGGATCCCGCGGTCGAGCAGGATCTCGTTGGTGACCCGGCTGAACTCCCACCACGGCGCCACGTAGCCGGTGGGACGGCGGCCGCTGCGACGCTCGATGAGCTCGACGCAGTAGTCGAGGATCGTCTCCTCCTGCTCGCGCGACATGGCCAGCGGGTTCTCGTGGCTGTAGCCGTGGACGCCGATCTCGTGCCCGGCGGCGACGCAGGCGTCGAACTACCCGGGGAAGGTCTCGATCGAGTGGCCGGGCCAGAAGAACGTCTGGGTCAGGTCGTGGCGGCGGAAGAGCTCCATCAGCCGCGGGACGCCGACCTCGCCCGCGAACAGGCCGCGCGAGATGTCGTCGGGCGAGTTCTCCCCGCCGTACGAGCCGAGCCAGCCGGCCACGGCGTCCACGTCCACGCCGAACGCGACGAAGATCTCTTTGGCCACGGTTCCTCCTCAGGTCAGGTGCTCGTCGAGGAGTGCCCGCGCTCCGGCCGGGTCAGCCGCGAGCGCGAGGCCGAGCAGGATCCGGGCCTGCCACGGGCTGAGATCGCCGGCGAGCACCGCGCCGCGGTCGACCAGCGCGCCGCCGCCGGCCGCGTAGCGCGGCGAGACCGGGCCCTCGGCGACCCGGGACGCGACGAGCACCGTCACCCCCGCCCCGACGGCCTCCCCGACCGCCGCGATCACGTCCGGGGCGGCGTTGCCGATGCCCACGGCGGCGAGCACGACGACGCGGGCCCCCGCGGCGACGGCGGCGCGCAGCAGGGTGCCGTCGGCGCCGTGGTGGGCGGCGACG
>CADCTH010000453.1 GCA_902805495.1 uncultured Actinomycetospora sp. | reverse complement strand
TACGCCGCCATGGAGACGATCTACCGTCCCCCCGGGATCCGCTTCGTCCCGGTCCGCGAAGCCTCGCACGACACAGCCGAACTTCGACGAACGAGATGACGCCGCAGCTGCACTGCGAGCGACCACGCGGGCACTGCCGACGCCACCCGTGCCCCGTGGCGGTGGACGGGGCGAAGGAGAGGACGGCGCTCGTCAGCGCGGTGCCCGGCGGTGAGCTCGACCTCTGAGCTCGCCGGCGCGGTCGTGGGCGATCAGCAGCGCGAGATCGCCGAGATGCAGGACCTGCTCAGCAGGGTCTGACCGGCCGGCACGGGCCGGCGCGGCTCGGCAGTGCCCGCGGCGCATTCCTCGCGGGCGTCGGCCCGTGGGCGGCCCGCCCCCGGCGCCGCGTTCGCCCTCGGCGGTACGTGGCGCTGTCCCGCCCCCTGAGCTTCCCGCCTCTGCGGAGTCGACCTCCGACGAGACCAGCTAAACGGCTTGACCGGTCTCACTCGGGCGCGCAGTCTGCGGTGGTGGATCCCGCAGAGCAGCGCATGCAGCACCCCGTCGATCCGGCAACACCATGAGGTCGGACGACCGCCAGCAGGCGGGGACGGCAGCTCCCGCACGAGGCGCTCCGGGGACGTCATCGAGGACAGGCCAGCGCCTCCTCGAGCTGTTGCTGCGCGACCGAGTCGGCGCCGGGACAGCCGTCGCGGCGGTGCGGGTGCTCGCGGGGCTGCTGTTCGTGCTCGCGGGACTGCCGAAGTTCGTCGCCCACGACGTCGATCTCGCCGAGTTCGTGCGCTACGGCCTCCCGCCGTCGGACCTCCTCGTCTACCTGGTCGGGGCCCTGGAGGTGAGCGCCGGATCGATGTTGCTCGTGGGGATCGCGACGCGGCTGGCGGCTCTCGGACTCGCCGCGAACATGATCGGAGCGATGGCGACCGCGGGCATCCAGGTCGGGGGCTGGTTCCATCTCGGGGTCGCCCCGGCCCTGCTGGTCACGATGATCTTCCTCCTCTGGGCCGGTCCCGGCCGAGCGTCCCTCGACCACCTGCTCGCGCGCCGGCTCGCTCGCGGCACGGCAGATCGAAGTCATGTCCCACCGGTCGACCGCGAGGCGACGCCGTGATCCGGCCGGCCAGGTCCCCGGACCGCACCGGAATCGCCTCGGTGATCGAGGCGAGTGGCTTGTTCCAGCCTCACGAGCTGCCGGGGATGCACGAGCTTCTCGACGAGCACTTCGGTGGCGAGCATGCCGGGGACGACTTCTGGGTCGTCGATGACGAACTCGCTCCAGCCCGGCCGGCAGAGCCAGGGCCGGGGGTCGGCGCTGATGGGCCACGTCGAGCGAACCCTGAGCGACCAGGGGCAACGGCTGCTGCTGGTCGAGACCTCCGGGCTGGACACCTTCGAACGCACCCGCGGGTTCTACCGGCGACGGGGCTACGAAGAAGAGGCCCGCATACGTGACTACTACCGGTCCGGCGACGACAAGGTCGTGTTCCGGAGAGCGCTCGGTCACCCGTGACGCCGGCGGGATGGACCGACGCACCGCCCGTGGTCATGAGGGGTCGTGGTGGGCGTGGGGTGTGGTCGCGGCGCGGGCGCGCCAGGCGCGGTTCTTGGCCCGGTTGCCGCATCCGGCCATGTCGCACCAGCGCCGGGAACGGTTCCGGGAACTGTCGACGAAGGCGTACGTGCAGTTCGGGTTGGCGCACGCCTTGATGCGGCTCCACCGTTGCTCGGCCCGCACCGCGATGTAGGCGGTCGCGGCTCGGGCCGCCACCTGGGCGCCGGCATCCGTGTCGGAGTCGGCCGACGGAACGAGGAGGGGTGGCTCGCCGGTGTCGCCGAACTCGAGACGTAGCGGGAGCCGGGACAGCGCCGTCCGGGCCTTCTCGATGACCACCGGGTCCGCGCTCACCGCGTTGTTGGCCAGCGCGAGCTGGCGCAGCCCTTCGCGCAGTCCCCGAAGGTGGTCCAGCGACCTGACCAGTACGGATGGGGCCTCGAGGGGGGCCGTCTCGAGGGAGGTGGCGGTGGCGCCATGGGCGAGCAGCCACAGCCCTGCCCGCCGGTCGGCCAGGACATCGTCGTCATCGGGGACGTGCCGGGTGTTGATCAAGTCGAGGATCAGTTCCTGTGTCTGCACTCGACGCTCCCTCCAGTGAGCCAACGAGACCACCGTAGGGCGTTGACGGGTTTGCGGTGTGCGGCCGTGACAGCAGCGGAGACGACGGCATCGGAACTCCGAGGTCAGTGCGAGGCGGGTCGATGATCGCGGAGACCGTGACGCTCGCGGCCGGGCTGGCGTTGGCCGCGAGCGTCGGGTACGGGGTGAGCGACGTGCTGTCCGGGGTCGTCGTGCGGCGCCACACCGCCGCGTCGGTGGCGTGGTGGGCTCAGTTGACCGGGCTGGTCGTGCTGGGTGTCGCGGTCGGGATCCGTCGCCCGGAGCTGTCGATACCCGGCGTCCTGTGGGGCGCCGCGGCGGGGGTGCTGGGCGCGTTGGCGGTGCTGGCGTTCTACACCGCGCTGCAGAACGGGCGCACCGCGATCGTGGCACCGGTCGCCGGATGCGGGGTCCTGGTGCCGCTGGTCGTGGGGCTGGCGACCGGGAGAGAACCGCTCGGCCCGGTCGTCATCGTGGGGCTGGTCGCGGCGATCGCCGGGACGCTCACGGTCGCCGTCGCCAGCGGAGACGATCGGGGAGCGGCCGAGGAGCAGACGCCACGCCAGCCGTCGGCGACCACGCCGGGGCGTTCCCAGCCGGTGCCGGTGCACGATGGGTGCCGGCCCTTCGCTTTCCGGCGTCCGACACGGACCTCGGTACTCATGGCGCTGGTCGCCGCGACCGGGTTCGGAACGTTCTTCGTGGTCCTCGAACAGGCGACCGCATCGACGGCTTCCGACAGCGCTGAGAGGGGTCTCGACGCCGTCCTGTTGGTCGCCCTCGCCGTCCAGGTCGGCGCCTTCGCCGTGACCGCCGTCGCCGCCACCGGACACTCGCTGGCCTGTCTACGCCCGACCCGCTCGCTGGTCGTACCAGCCGGCTCGATCGGCCTGATCGATGTCGGCGCTGATCTGGTGTTGACCGCCGCGGTCAGCGTCGGGCCACTCGCCCTGGTCGGCCCCCTGGGCTCGCTCGACCCCGTGATCACCATGGTCATCGCCACCGGACTGCTTCGCGAGAGAATCAACCGGTGGCAGACCGGCGGCATCGCCCTCGCCCTCATCGGCATCACCCTGGTGTCGCTGTGACCACCCGGCGCAGCGAGGTCGCCCAGTGGACGCAGCGAGCACCGTCGCCTCCGTCCCGGACCCGCCGGGGCCAGCCCAGGAGTCGATGTTGCGGCGTGCATACCGGGTTTGGTGGGCAACAGTGGGCACCACAAGTGATCCACTGAGCACGAGAGGCGCCAGTGGGAGCAGTTCGTGGATCAGCTCCTCGATCGAGATCACAGAAGGCCACCGGAATCGATCTGCCCTGCTCAACCATCAGCCTCTGGGGCAGGCGGCGAACTGCGCTCATCCGAGCTCGAGCGGCTCGGGCGGAATGTCGACCGTCAGGCCGCGGGTGGGAGCTCGCTGCTGTCACTGAGCGCCCAGGCCACGAGGTAGAACGCCGGGGGCGGTGATGGACGTCCCGCAGACCGGGAGCGGCGACCCTCGCGGCGTCGGTCGTCGGCGAACTCGCCGGGCGGGAAGCGTCGGGCCTGGCCTCGACACCTCGGGTCGGGACAGATCACGTCTGCTGTGTCGTGGCTGCTCATACCGATCTACGCGACAGCGATGCTGCCTGTGATGCCGACCGCCGCGTCCTGACTCGCAGTCAGTCTCGTCGAAGCCGGTCCTCGCTGGTGGCAGGCCCGTTGCGGTACTCCTCGTCGGTGACTTCCCGTCCGAACTCGACGGTGGTCTCGTGGAGGGCGATGTAGGTCATCTCGCTGTCGGGGGTGGCGCCCTCCCAGTGCCGTTGGTCGGGGGCGAACCAGACCAGATCGCCGGCGCGGACCTCGACGATGTCCTCGCCTTCGCTCTGCGCCCAGCCGACCCCGCGGGTCACGATGATCGTCTGGCCGAGCGGGTTGACCTTCCAGGGCGTCCGCGCCCCCGGTGGGAAGGTGGCTGCTGCCCCGGCCAACCGGCTCGGCGCCTCGCGCCGGAAGTACCCGGTGACGACGACGTCACCGGTGAACGTCTGCTCGGGAGCGATGGCACTCGGCCCGGAGCCGTGCCGCTGGATCTGCATGGTCGTCCTCTCTTCCTGGGGTCGCTCTCGAGGGGCTGGCGGGCTGGTCGCCTCTCGTCCGTGCCATGGGATCGGTGAGCTCACTTCTCCACGACTTCCGGGTCGCCGCCCCACAGCCGCCGGCCCGGACCTGCGAGGGTGGCGATGGCCTCGAGTTCCTGGTCACTGAGCTGCAGGTGGTCGAGGGCGAGGTTCTCGCGTTGGCGCGCGGCGTCGGAGGACCGCGGGATCGGCACGCTGCCGATCTGTCGATGCCAGCGGAGGACTACCTGGGCCGGGCTCGCGCCGTGCCGCTGGGCGGCAGCCACGACCGGCGCGGCGGCCAGGAGGGCTCGGCGGCCGAGCCCGAGCGGGCTCCAGCCCTGGGTCAGGATGCCGAGCCGACGGTGCAGGGCACGCGCCTGCTCCTGCGGGTAGTGCGGGTGCAGCTCGATCTGGTTGACCGCCGGTACCTCCCCGGTCGCATCGATGATCCGCTCCAGGTGGTCGGCGTTGAAGTTCGACACCCCGATCGACCGGATCTCCCCGTCGGCGCGCGCGGCGACCAGCGCCCTCCAGGTGTCGACGTAGCGGCCCAGCCGAGGGTTGGGCCAGTGGATGAGGTGGAGGTCGATGCGCTCGACACCGAGCCGGTACAGGGACTCCCGCACGGAGCGACGCGCGGCCTCGTAGCCGTGGTCGCGTCGGCGAATCTTCGTGGTGACGACGATGTCCTCGCGGGGCACCTCGCTCTCGCGGATCGCGCGGCCCACCTCGCGCTCGGTGTCGTATCCGACGGCGGTGTCGAGGAGGCGATAACCCCGCACCAGCGCGCCGGACACGATCCCGACACCGCGATCGCCCGTGAACCCGAAGGTCCCCAGACCCACGGCGGGGATGGCGGTGCCGTCATTGAGCGTCAGCGTCCCTCCGACGTCCCGGACAGCGTCACGATGTACTTGCACAGACTGAAGTTACCACATTCTTGCAGTCACTGCAGTTACGTCACGTCGTCGGGTCGGGGTCCTCCAGGGCCAGGCCGTGGAGGTCGTCGAACGCGTCGCGGAGCCGCGCACCCAGCCCGGCGGCGGGCTGCTCGTACCAGGCGACCACGGCCAGATCGAAGGCCGTCATCGCGGCGTGCGCCGCCAGGACGGCGCGCTGGCCGGCGACGCCGCGCTCCTGCAGCGCGTCGGCCATGGCGTCGGCGAGCGACGCGAGCTTCGCCGTCTCCCGCTCGCGCAGGGTCGGGGTGCTGGCGACGAGCTCGTGGCGTGGCTGCGCGTACGAGCGCCCCTCCTCCATCACCGACTCGATCGACCGGAAGGCCCGCAGCAGGACCCCGAGCGGCCCCAGCCCATACGGCGCGTCCCGCACCGCCGGCACCAGGAGGTCGCGCAACCGGTCCTGCCCGGCGAAGAGCACCTCACGCTTGTCGGGGAAGTGGTGGAAGAAGGTCCGCTCGCTGACCCCGGCACGCCGCGCGATCTCCGCTGTCGTGGTCCGGTCGAAACCACGCTCCCGGTAGAGCTCCAGCGCCGCCCGCTGAAGGCGCTCACGGGCCTGCTGCCCGCTACGCGGCACGCGCAACACCCCGCTTCTCGGTCAGTGCCCGCAACCCCATGCTGACTTCAGTGAGTGCAACCTACCCTGTCAAGGTGACGGGGAAGGCCCGACGAGCGGCGTCGACGCTCGAGCAGGCCCGGTGCGGCGGCGCCGTGCACGACCAGGGCGAGCTTCCAGGACAGGTTGATCGCGTCCTGGATGCCGGTGTTCATGCCCTCCGCGCCGGTGGGCGGGTTGATGTGCGCGGCGTCGCCGGCGATGAACACGCGGCCGACGCCGTAGCGATCGGCGAGCCGGTGGATAATGCGGTACACCGACGACCAGCGCAGCGTGTGGGCCGTCGTGGGCTCGGGAGCGAGCCGGTCGATCAAGGCCTGCAGGTGGTGCAGCTCCGGGGCGTGTGCGGACTCGAGGCCGTGGGCGACCTCGGCGGCGGCCGGGGTGGTGGCGCACCCCGGCCGGCAGGTCGGCGAGGTCCATCCGCGCGAGCTGCTGCCCGTCGACGTTCATGAGGACGTCCTTGGCCTGCCCGATCAGGGGCCTGCCCGATCAGGCGGGGCTGGCCACAGCGCGCTGGAGGTGCGTCGCCTGCTCGGCGCCTTGGAGTAGCAGCGACGCCTGGACCCCCAACAAACCGGCAACCGTGCGGCTGAGCGCTTCCTTGAGCTCGCCGACCTCGACCGCCCTTCGATCCCGTCAGGGGTGGCCGTCGACGGGCCCCTTGCGACAGCGCTGCCGGGTGCCGCCTTACCCGGCCCCGTTCGTCGTGGGGGCTGTGCCGGTGGCCCGAGTTGCGGCCTTCGGACGTCCCTTCGCTGCCGAAGACATCGGCGCCGAGCTGGACGAAGGCCCGGAGGACGACGTCGAACGCGTTCCGCCCTCGGCGGCCCCGTTCCCGACGCCCTTCGGGGGTGTGCCGCTACCAGTGCTGCCCTTTGCGTCGCTCCCGGTCTCTCCGCCGCCCGTCGTGGCGGCGGCAACCTCGCCGTCCGCCTCATCGGCGTCCTCGCCGTCCTCGGCGTCGTCGCGCGACTCGGACTGTCGGTCGTGGCGGGTCGACCAGGACAACTCGAGCTCCAGCTCCACATCGTCGTCGTTGATGCTTACCTCGATCTCGACGTGCGCCTCGTCGGACAGCTTGAGAGTGAGTGCGGGGCCGACGAGAGGTAGTTCGGTGGAGCCGTCCTCCCGAAGGGCATCATCGAGGTCGGCGAGCCAGTCAGCGAGCTCCTCCCGCGACAGAGTGACCTCGTTCTCGACCTTCACGTCCACGGTGACCTCGTCCCTCGCGGGCGACGGCCTGGTGCCGTGCCTCCCGAACGAAGCTTCCGCCATGCGTTACACAAATGACATCACCCAAGAAGCCTGCGCTGTCCGGGCGAACGCCCCCCCGCCTGCCCCCAATTGACACAGAGATGTTGTGCGGGCGTGCTTGCGGCGCAGCGTCAACGCGCTCCCGCCGCCGTGCTCGACACGGTCGCTGGGTGCACGACGCCGATCTACGCGCCGGACCATCGACGACCTGAGCGGGACCGTGGCGGCGAGTCTCGCCCTGATCCCTCTCAGCGCCGAGCAATCACGCGGGTCAGGTCTCGTCCCCACTTCGCGCAAGTGCGTCGACCGTACGAACGAACGCGCGCCACTGGCCGAGCCGCGAGCGCCAGACGCGATCACCGGTCTCGGAGAGAACGTATCGGGCGCGCTTTACCACGGGGTCCCGCCGACGGAGCACCAGCCGGTTGCGGGCCAACCGGTGCAGCGTCCGATAGACAGTCTGCTCGGGCAATTGCAGGGCACCGTCGCTCTCTGCGTGCAGACGGGCAATGACGTCCCGTCCGTCTCCCGGACCCTGCCGGAGCGCGAGGAGGACGAGCAGGTCGATGTGACCGCGCGCCGCGACCCGGGTCACGCGCCATCCGCCGGCCGCGACCCGGGTAGGACGACCAACGATTCCGGACTGGCGGGGCGGCTCCACGCGCGGGGCCGACCTACGCCTGGGCACAGGCGTTGCTCGAAGTGCGGTCCGCGGCGTCGGCGCCCGTGGGGCCACCGGCTGGCGGACGGTGGCCGGCCGCCGCCGACGATCGTCCCCGCCAGATGCGTCGCGGCTGTTCGTGTCCCCGACCGGGTCGTCGCCCGCCGGGCCGTGGTGGGACTCATCCTCGTCGTCTCCGTGGTGGGCGAGGTTGTCGCCGAACGCGTCCTCGTCGAGGTCCTCGTCCACGTCGTCGGGCTCGTCCTGGTCCTCGGACTCGTCCTGGTCCTCGTTCTCGGTGGGGTCGTCGTCTGCGTCCTGATCGACGGCGAAGTCGTCCGAGTCGGTTTCGTCGACCGGGTTCCCCGCCGTTCCGGTGGCTCGGCCTTCATCGGCGGACTCTGGAGTGGGTTTGTGGCCCTTGCTGGCGGGTCGTGGCGGCAGCAGGCCGCGGAGGGCCGAGGCGGCGGGCGCTCCGAAGGTGTCTGACAGGTCCTGGCTCACCGTGTGGCCTCCGCCCGGGTCTTGGCGGCCGGCTCCTCGACCGTCCGCAGCAGGGTCAACAGCTCCACCGCGACGTCGCGGTAGTCGCCGGCCACGCCGGCGGCCGTGGTCGACAGGCGCCCGCCCGTGCCGGTTCCGTCCCGCAGCGCAGTCCACCAGGCGGGTTGGGCGGCGACCTCGACCTCGAGCTCGTGGGCGAGCTTGCCGAGTCGGCGGGCGTCCTGCGCTGAGCGCTCGGCGTGCCGGATCGACGCGGCGAACAGTGGTGAGCGGCCGCCGAACGCGTTCGCCACGGCGCCGCGGTCCTCGGCGTGGACCTGCACCGACCGGCTGCCGGTGGCGAAGAGCACGGAACCGAGCAGGCCGAGGTCAGGGTTGAGCTCGCGGGCGAGGGCGAATCGCTCGCCCACGAGCCGCATGCCGACGAGCCCGCCGGCGTCGGACTTCGTCGGCATCACCACCCAGCGAGCGGCGGTGAGGGCGAGGTCGGTGAGGATCGGGGACTCGGGTGGGCAGTCGATGAACACGACGTCGTAGGGCTCGGCCACGGGGGCAAGGATGTCGGCGAGGACACGGAAGGCTTCGCGATCGCGCTCCTGCAGGCGCGAGACCATCAGCGGGACGAGGTCGGCGAGGCGGGCGCCGCCGGGGACGACATCGAGACCTGGCCGGACGTCGGTCACCGGCTCGAGCGCGGCACCCGCGATCACCGACATCAGTAGGCCCGTGCCCTGGTCGTCGCGCTGGTCGTCGCGGTAGCCGAGGTCGTCGGCGAGGTTGGCTTGACGGTTGAGGTCGATGAGAAGGCACCGGTAGCCCGAGGCCGCGAGCTGACCGGCCAGGTTGGCGACCAGGGAGGTCTTGCCGACCCCGCCCTTGTCGTTGACCATCGCGATCACCCGTGAAAGCGCCACCGTCCGTTCGCGAACGGCCTTGCTGTGTCCTGCCACGGGCGGGAGAGTGACGCGCGGCTCACCGACGGCACAACGTCGCCACGCCGCGCGTGGCGAATGTTGGGCCATTGTACGGGGATGGCCGCGGCGACTGCCCTTCGGGCATTGGTCGGCGTGGGCAGGCTCTACCCGACCTCGACTACGCCATTCCCGTCCTCGCCTGCCCCGGTCATGCAAGGGCGACATCGAATCACTGAGCGCGCGCACGAGCAAGGTCCAGTTCGATTCAAAAGCCGGACGGTCGTCCGCACCGTCCCCGGAGACAGGTCCACACGGCTGAGCGGCGCCGTTTCTTGGCCTTCCAGCGGCCGTCGAGTGTTGTCCCGCGTTAAAACGGGTCGGTCAGTTCGATCCAGGTCGGCGCGTGTTCGCTGGTCTTCTCCTTCGCACGGACGCCGCGGTCGACGCCGGAGGCGACGAGCCGGGCCGCGACGG
>CADCTH010000452.1 GCA_902805495.1 uncultured Actinomycetospora sp. | reverse complement strand
CGGCGACGGTCGCGGGGACGCCGGGCGACCGCGCCCCCGGCCCCGTCGAGCCCGCGCTGCCCCCGGCCGTGACCACCGGTCCCACGGGGTCCTCGGTACCGGCCCCGGTGCTCCCGCCCGGCGACGCCCCGGACCTCGCCCCGACCCCGGCGCCCGACGCCGCGCTCTTCGCGCCCCCGGGCGGCGACGGCTACCGCGGTTTCCTGCCGCCCGGCGTCCCGACCGGCTCGGCGGGCCCGCTGCTGTCGACCCCGACGACGACGGCGACCCCCGTCCTGCCGCCGTCGACGGCCCCGGTCGAGGCGGCCCCGGTCGAGACGACCACCCCACTCGTCGAGGCGACCCCGGCGAGCGAGCCCGCCCCCGGCCCCTGCGCGGACGGCGACCTGCGGGTGACCGCCCGCACGGACGCGGCGCGCTACCCCGCCGGGCAGAAGCCGCTGCTGAGCCTCGTCGTGACCAACACCGGCACGGTGCCCTGCGTGCGCGACCTCGACGCCGCGCGCCAGGCCGTCGCCGTCGTGCGCCAGCCCGGCGACGGGCTCTGGGGCAGCAACGACTGCTCGCCCGGCGACACCGACGACGTGCGCACGCTGCGGCCCGGCGAGGAGGCGGTGTTCTCGGTGCGCTGGTCGGGGCGCACGTCGACGCCCGGCTGCGCGGGAGAGCGCACCGTCGTGCCGCCCGGCACCTACCAGCTCCTGGCGCGCCTCGACGGGATCGTCAGCGAGCCGGTGCCCTTCACCCTCGCGGGCTGAGGAGCCTCAGACCTGCGAGCGCTCGAGGCCCACCCGCCCGAGCGCCTCCCGGAGGTCGTCGACCGCCACCGCGACCAGGCCCGGCGGCGACCGGACCTCGCCGGGCGGGACGAGCGCCCGGCTGACGCCCAGCCGGGCGGCCTCGGCGACGCGGCGATCGAGCCCGACGACGCGACGGACCTCCCCGCCGAGCCCGACCTCGCCGACGGCCACGAGCCCCGAGCGCACGGCCTCGCCGCGGTAGGCCGACGCGATGGCGAGCGCCACCGCCAGGTCGGACGAGGGCTCCCGCAGCCGCATCCCGCCGACGGTGGCGACGAAGACGTCCTTGTCGTAGAGCCGCATCCCGCAGTGCTCCTGCAGCACCGCGAGGATCACGGCGACGCGGCCGGCGTCGAGGTCGGACACGACCCGGCGGGGCGGGGCGCTCTCCGAGCCGCGCTTCGCGACCAGCGCCTGGACCTCGGCCATGAGCGGCCGCTTGCCCTCCATGGTGACCGTGACCGCCTGCCCGGCGACGGTGCGCTGCAGGCCCCCGGTGAACAGGCCCGAGGGGTCGGTGACCTCGGCGATGCCCGCCTCGTGCATCTCGAAGCACCCCACCTCGTCGGCGGCCCCGAAGCGGTTCTTCAGCCCGCGGACCATCCGCAGCGCCGAGTGCCGCTCGCCCTCGAACGACAGGACGACGTCGACGAGGTGCTCGAGGGTGCGCGGGCCGGCGATCGCGCCGTCCTTGGTGACGTGCCCGATGAGCACCACGGGCAGGTCGCGCTGCTTGGCCAGGGCGACGAGCGCCGTGGTGACCGCGCGGACCTGGGAGACGCCGCCGGGCGTGCCGTCGACGGTGGGCGTGCCGACCGTCTGCACCGAGTCGACCACGAGCAGCTCCGGGTCGACCGCCTCGACGTGCGCCGCGACCTCCTCGAGGTCGGCGGTGGCGGACAGGAACAGGTGCGGCGCGAGCGCGCCCGTGCGCTCGGCGCGCAGCCGGACCTGGCCCGCGGACTCCTCGCCCGTGACGTACAGCACGGTGGCGCCGGCGCGTGCCCGCTGCGCCGCGACCTCGAGCAGGAGTGTGGACTTGCCCACCCCGGGCTCGCCCGCGAGCAGCGCGACGACGCCGGGGACGAGGCCGCCGCCGAGCACGCGGTCGAGCTCGCCCACGCCGGTCGGCCGCGCCCGGGCCGTCTCGAGGTCGACCTCACTGATCAGCCGGACCGGGCTGGACGGGCGCGCGGCCGGCGACGGCGGCACCCCGGAGCGGCCCGCGGGACCGGCGGCCGGCATCTCGGGCGCCTCCTCGACCGTGCCCCAGCCCCCGCACTCCGGGCAGCGCCCCACCCACTTCGCGGCGGCGTGGCCGCAGGCGGTGCACTCGAAGCGGCTGGCGCGGGTCCGGGGCATGGCGGCACCGTAGGCCGGACCCCCGACAGCGCGGGCGGGTCGGGCGGGTCAGCCCTCCGAGGGCCCGGACCCGACGACGATCATGGGGATCGTCACGGCGCCGGCGCGCTCGAAGGTGAAGGTCACCGCGTAGGTGGGCCCGGCGCGCAGCTGCTGGGTCACGCCCGTGAGCACCACGCGCATCGAGGCCGTCAGACCGCGGTTCGCCGGGTCGACGGGGCCGGCCGGACCGGGCTCGGCGCCGAGGATGCGCACGGCGTTCTCGCCCGGGACGACCGGGGCGCCCTCCTGGCGGAATCCCACCGCGTACGGCGACGAGACCGACACGAGGCGGTCGGGCTCGGCGCCCTCGTTGACGATCGTGCCGCGCAGCGGCACCTCGACGCCCGAGGGCACGGTCTCCGCGGGGCCGGAGTCGATCGACATGTCCAGCAGCACCATCGCGCCGACCGCGCCGCGGGCACCGGCCGCCTGCGAGACGACGGTGTCGGTGTTGGTGACGGTCCCGGCGCTGCAGCCCCCGAGCGCGAGGCCCGCGGTCAGCAGGGTCGCGACGACGATCGCCGGTCGGGTCCCGCGCGGGCGGCGGCTCATGATCCTCCAGCGTCCTCTCGGGCGTGGTGCAGGCTCTCTCGGGCAGCGACACCCTAGTACCAGCCCGGCGCTCCGGCCGTCCGGGAGCGCGCCGCCAACTGGCCGAGCACGGCGCAAGGCGACTTGTCAAGTCCCTGACCTGCGAAGACGGCGCAATCCCCTGCGATGCCCGCGCGGCGGGCGTGTTAATCTGGAACGAGCGAAAGGGGCTCGGGACACATGGTTTTCAAGGTCGGCGAGACCGTCGTCTACCCGCACCACGGTGCCGCTCTCATCGAGGCCATCGAGACCAGGACGATCAAGGGCGAGGAGAAGAAGTACCTCGTCCTCAAGGTTGCCCAGGGCGACCTGACCGTCCGGGTCCCCGCGGACAACGCCGAGATCGTCGGCGTCCGCGACGTGGTGGGCCAGGAGGGTCTGGACCGGGTGTTCGAGGTGCTGCGTGCGCCGCACACCGAGGAGCCGACCAACTGGTCGCGCCGGTACAAGGCGAACCTCGAGAAGCTCGCGTCGGGCGACGTGAACAAGGTGGCCGAGGTCGTCCGCGACCTCTGGCGCCGCGAGAAGGACCGCGGCCTGTCCGCGGGCGAGAAGCGGATGCTGGCGAAGGCGCGCCAGATCCTGGTCAGCGAGCTGGCGCTCGCGGAGGGCACCGACGAGGTGGCCGCCGAGTCGCTGCTCGACCAGGTCCTGGCTTCCTGAGCAGCGTCCTGGCGGTGACGGTCCTGCGCACGCGGTGACCGTCGCCGCGATCGTCCCGGCGGCGGGGCGTGGTGAACGGCTCGGCCTCGGCCTGCCGAAGGCCCTCGCCGTCGTGGGGGGTCTCACACTCGTGGCGCGCGCCGTCGACGGTCTCGTCGAGGGCGGCGTGGACGTCGTCGTGGTGGCCGCGCCACCCGGGGACGAGGAAGCCGTGCGGTCCGCGCTCGGGCACCGCCGCGCGACGGTGGTGGCGGGCGCCGACGACCGCGTCGGCGCCGTCGCGGCCGCGCTCGCCGCGCTGCCCGCCGACACCGAGGTGGTGCTCGTGCACGACGCCGCCCGCTGCCTGTGCCCGCCGGGCGTGGTGCGCGCGGTCGTCGACGCGGTGCGCGCCGGCCACGCGGCCGTGGTCCCGGCGACGGCCGTCGCCGACACGCTCAAGCGCACCGGCCCGGCCGGCGAGGTGACGGCCACGGTCGACCGCACCGGCCTGGCCGCCGTGCAGACGCCCCAGG
>CADCTH010000451.1 GCA_902805495.1 uncultured Actinomycetospora sp. | reverse complement strand
TGCGACAACCCGCTTTAGGAGAGCGGTGCTCTATCCCCTGAGCTACGGGGGCCCGCATGCACTCTAGCTGCACGATCGTCGTCACTGGTCGTCTCCCTCGTCGGCGGGCTCGGTCCACACCTGGTGCACGCACGGCGTCGTCGAAGCGGTCGGCCAGCTCGTCAGGAACAGTGGTCGGGACGGGGCTTCACCCGCACGGGCGCGCGCCCGAGGGCTGCCAGACCGCCCGCACGACCGCGAGCGCTGGTCGACAGCGCGCCGCCGCGGGAGAGACTCGAGCACGAACCGTGCGAGCTGGTGCCGCAACACGACAGGGCGTCCAGGCCGATCGCGGGCATACTGGGAGCGACGGCCTCCACATCGGCGGGGTCCACGTGCGAGCAGCGCCTGATCCGCCGAGACATGGAGGCCCGCCGTGGCCAGCGACGCCGAGAACGCCCTCTGCGCCCTGCGTGAAGCGACCGCCGCACTCAGGCAAGCGACCGAACGCCGCCCGACGCGGAACAGCGGCATCGACAAGAGCGAGCTGATCGCGGACCTGGCCAAGAACCTCGAAGCCCTCGCCGCCCTCGTGCGCGCCACCGGGCTCGAGTCCATCCCGACCACGGCGGACAGCCACAACCTCCTTGCCGTGGTCCAGGGCGTCACGGCGACCGCCTCGATGGCGCGCGGGATGACCCGCCTCGACGGCCACCACGCCGCCTCGCGCCTGGTGCCCCGTCGGACAGCGAGCGTCGGTCCCGACGATTGACCGTCCGCCCCAGTCGGCAATGCGCGTGCGGAGGGTGGACAGTGGGGTCTACAGCGCTCGACTTGACGGGTGTCTGTTCGGCCTCCATTTCCGCACTGCTGCTCCACGGCGCCGACACTGCGCACCACCTGCAGAAGGCCGTGGACAGCCGCGACCTGATCGGGCAGGCCAAGGGCATCCTCATGGAGCGGTTCTCCCTCGACGACGAGGCCGCGTTCCGCATGCTGGTCAAGTCCTCCCAGGACACCGACATCGAGCTCACCGACGTCGCCCGCTGGCTCACCGGCGAGACCGGCAACCGTCACGCCGCACAGGGCGTGGCCGTGTCCGACGGCGCCGGCGCGACGCCCGCGAGTTTCTCCGAGGGGTGACGCGGGCATGTGCCTCGTACGCCGCATACTCGGGCGTGCACGACCGGTCGAACCCGCGGCCACCTCAAGGGGCACGGGGCTCGTTCTGACGCTCCGCCGGATTCGTCCTTCATGTGCATCCCGACCTCCACCGTGGTGGCCAGGGCAGATCGCAGCGCATGTCGCTTCGCTTCTGCCTGGCGAGCGCACCTGACATGCTGCGCCCCGTGCCCTCCGCGCTCGACGGAGACGGGGACGGCACCATGCAGCCGCAGCAGAACGAACAGCTCGTCGTGGCCCTGCGCCAGACGGCCCGGGAGCTGGCGGGACGGCGCAGCATCCGCGATCTGGAGGAGACGCTGCGCCAGATCGTCGTCTCGGCGGTGCAGACCGTGCCCGGGGTCGACGCGGGCAGCATCTCGATGACCCAGGACGGACGCGTCGAGACCCGTCACCCCACCAGCGCCGAGATCGGCAAGCTCGACCAGGTCCAGAGCGAGCTGCACGAGGGCCCCTGCATCGACGCGATCGAGGAGCCGCCGCCCAGTGGGCTGGTCGTGGCCCACGACTTCGCCGGTGCGGACGCCGAGCGGTGGCCGCGGTTCGCCCCGCGCGCGGTCGAGGCCGGCTTCCGGGCGTTGATGTCGACCCAGCTCTCGGCCGACGGCCGCATGCGCGCCGCACTGAACCTGTACTCGGCCACGCCCGACGCCTTCGATGACGACGCCCGCACGATGGCCGGGCTCTTCGGGGTGCAGGCCAGCCTGCTGCTCTACGGCAGCAGCACCGCGACGAACCTCCAACGCGCTGTCGACAGTCGCGACCTGATCGGGCAGGCCAAGGGCATCCTCATGGAACGCTTCAAGGTCGACGACGACGCCGCGTTCCAGATGCTCGTGCGGTCGTCGCAGGAGACGAACATGAAGCTCACCGCCGTGGCCCAGTGGCTCGCGACCAGCGTCGCCACGGGTCAGGGGACCGGCGACGCTCAAGGCCTCTGAATCCTCCAGGTACCGCCGTCGGAGCACCCCGGACGCGGTCAGTCCGCCCGGCGGTAGCGGATGTGGGTGGCGAGCGGGGAGTGCAGTACCTCGACGGGCTCGAGGCCGAGGTCGTCGACGCCGTCGAAGATCCGCTCACCCGACCCGAGCAGCACCGGGGCGATGTCGAGGGTGAGCTCGTCGACCACGCCGGCGACGAGCGCCTGCCGGACGGTGGAGGCGCCGCCCGCGATGTCCACGCCGGCGTCGCCGGCCGTCTCGCGCGCCCGGGCGTAGGCGGCGTCGAAGCCGTCGGTGACGAAGTGGAAGGTCGTCCCGCCCTCCATCTCGATCGACTCGCGGTCGTGACGGGTCAGCACGAACACCGGTGCGTGGTACGGCGGCTCGGGTCCCCACCAGCCGCGCCAGTCCTCGTCCCACTCGCCCCGGATCGGCCCGAACATGTTGCGGCCCATGACGTAGGCGCCGCGCGGGCGCATGAGCCAGCCGGCGGCGATCTCGTCGGCCTCGGTGGCGCGCTCGTCGCCGAGGTGCCAGCGGTGGACGTCGTGGCCGCGCCGCCCGAGCGGGTGCTCGCGGCTCTGGTCCGGCCCCGCGACGAAGCCGTCGAGCGAGATCGACATGTGGCAGGTGGTGTCGGGCATCCGCGACCTCTCGAGGGTGATTGCGATCTGCAAGCAGCAGCCCGCAATCTAGAGGAGGTGACGGCGGACGGGAAGTCGCACCGGACGTCCGCCCTTCCCGGCGGGTGTAGCGTCCTCCCGACCGGCACGAACGGATCGCCGGCGCGCAGGGCCCGATCGGGACCACGTCGGGAACTCCGGGTGGACACACGCCAGCCGGGACGACGACCGAGGTGGGCGCGGTGGACCAGGTGCGGCTGAGCCAGGCGCTGGCGGCCGCCGTCGCGAGCAACGCCTCGGACGCCCCGCTGGCGGTCTGCCAGGCCTGTGTGGCCTGGCTGCCGGTGTCCGGCGCCGCCCTCACCGTGATGGCCGGCCCCGACCGCCAGGAGCCGGTGTGCGCCACGGACGAGGTCTCCGAGCGGATCGACGAGCTGCAGTTCAGTCTCGGCGACGGCCCGTGCGTGGAGTCGTTCTCCACGGGCCGTGCGGTGCTCGTGCCGGACATCGCCGACCCCGGCGAGCGCCGGTGGCCGGTGTTCGCCGCCGCCGCGGCCGACACCGGGGCCCGCGGCATGTTCGTGTTCCCGCTGAACGTGGGCGCCAGCCGGATCGGTGTCCTCGACTGCTACCGCGACACCCCGGGCGGGCTCGACCAGCAGGAGCTGACCGGCGCGCTGCGGGCCGCGGACGCGGCCGTGTGGACCTTGCTCGACACGCTCGGGCCGAAGGCGACCGTCGACGGGGGGCTGGAGATCGAGACCGTCGACGGCTCGTCGCTCGCCCGCGCCGAGGTGCACCAGGCCACCGGGATGCTGATCGCCCAGGGCCACCTGTCCGCCGCGGCCGCGCTGTCCCGGCTGCGGGCCGCCGCCTTCGCCACCGGCCGTACGGTCACCGACGTCGCCGACGACGTCCTCGCCCGGCGATTGCGCCTGCACGACGACGGGTCCTTGCGTGCCAACGGGTACCGGGACGATGACACGATCGACGACCCCGCTCAACCCAGGAGCCGGGGCGAGGAGGACCCGCCATGACCACGCCCGCCCGGCATCGCGAGCAGACGCTCGTCGAGGCGTTCGTCCGTCTCGCCGACACGCTCGTCACCGACTACGACGTCATCGACCTGTTCCACGGGCTGTGCGCCGACTGCGTGTCGCTGCTCGGTGCCGACGCCGCCGGGCTCCTGCTGACCGACCAGCGCGGGAGCCTGCAGCTGGTGTCGGCGTCGAACGAGCAGGCGCAGGTGGTGGAGCTCTTCCAGCTCCAGGCGGACCAGGGTCCCTGCCTGGACTGCTTCCGCACCGGCGTCCAGGTCCGCGTCGACGACCTGGCCACCGAGGACCGGTGGCCGCGGTTCACGTCCCGCGCGCGGGAGAACGGGTTCGGCTCGGTGCACGCCCTGCCGATGCGCCTGCGCGGCGAGGTCGTCGGGGCCCTCAACCTCTTCCACCGGCAGCGCCACGTCATGGACGACGCCGACCTCGGGGTGGGGCAGGCCCTCGCCGACGTCGCCACCATCGCGATCCTCACCGATCGCAGCAGCCGGCAGCGTGAACTGCTCACCGAGCAGCTCCAGGCCGCGCTGACCAGCCGGGTCATCATCGAGCAGGCCAAGGGCGTGCTCGCCGAGCGGGGCGGTATCGGTCTCGACCAGGCCTTCGCCCGGATGCGGTCCTACGCGCGCGGCCGCCAGGTGCGGCTCGCCGACGTGGCCCGCGACGTCGTCGAGGGCGTCATCGACACGAGGGTGCTGCTCGACTGACCTGGCCGGTCCGCCCCACCCCGCCCGGCGCGTCGTGCGGCCGGTCGTCGTCGTGACGCGGGGTGGACAGCACCGTCGCGATGAGCGACGGTGGAGACCGTCGACCCGGACCCCGTCGGCGCGCCCTCGTCGATCGCGAGGGCCAGGTCCGACCCGGGGGAAGCATGCGCCGTCGGCGCTCGCACGATCACCAGTACGAGGCGGACGTCCGCCGCGCCCAACACCTCGTCGCCACCACGCGGGGCTGCACGCTGCACGAGGGTGCGGACGCCCTGCGCTCCCGCGCCTCGGACCTCGGCGTCTCCCTGCACGCCGCGGCACTGGCCGTCCTCACGACGCGTCCCGTCGACCCGCTCCTGCGCGACCAGCCCGTCCGCTGAGCCCTCCCGCCCACCGTCCGGCCCACACCGGAGCCGGCAGCCCCCGGAAACGAGCGATGACGACGATCCCCGGCATCGGACCCAACGTCCGCACAGACACGAACCCCCTCGACCTCGAGCGCCTGCAGGTCGCCGCCCGCGCGGTGCTCGCCTGGCTCCGAGGAGAGGGTGGGAGCGGCCTGGGCGCGGTGCGGATCCAGCAGATCACACGCCACGCCGAAGCCCTCGCCGAGGCGGGCGGCCATACGACCCCGTTCACGGCGACGCGTGCGCACGCCCTGACCGTGCGCAACGAGCTGATCGTGCTCGCGACGGAGCAGTCGCTGACCTTCGCCGTCTGGTTCGACGACGCCCTCGGTCTCGGGGCGCTGCGCGGTGGCGCGATCACGGTCGATCCGGCCGAGCTGCCCGGGTGACGGCCGGGCCCGTGGGTTTCGGGCCCTCCGCGCACCGGGAACGGTTGGACGCCGCCAGCCGACGGCCGGCGGTCGGGGCGGTCTCGTCGGAGGGTTGAGCAGACAGCACCGACGGGACCGTCACCGCCCCGGGATCGGCTACCGGCTGAACATCGGCCTGCCGCGCGAACGGTTCGGCGAGGAGGTCGACGCTGCCGGGGACCACGACCTCACCGCGGTGGACGTGATCGTGCCCCACCCCGTGTACGCGGGCCTGGGCTGGATCTGCGTGATCGACCCGGACACGACGTGGCCCGAGGTGCGCGGGCTGCTCGCCGAGGCGCACGCGCACGCCGCGCGCCTCGAGGCGGCCCGTCGGCCGCGTCGGACCCGGGAGGGCCGGACCTAGGAGTACTCGGGCGACCGGTCCTCGGCGGGCATCCGCGACACCGGGACGTCGGTGGCGCTGCGGGTGCGCTGCGCGGCCTCGACGAGCGCCTCGAGGAACCGGGCCGACTCCGGGCCGCCGTCGGTCGGCACCACGCGGCCGCTGCGCTCGGTGGAGCCCACCGGGGTGCTCAGGAGGCTCAGGCCCGTCGCGCCGTCCGCGTCGGCCGTGGTGACCTCGACCTGCTGGAGGCGGTGGAACGTGATCTGGGTGTCCGGGTCGATCCCGTCGCTGTCGGGGTCGCGGTCGCAGACGACCAGCACGTCCGGGGTGAGCAGGAGCTCGACGGCGTGCCGGCGCGGGCGTCCGCGGCCGAACCAGCGCCCGCCGGCGCTGACCACGTCGGTGCGCAGGCCGTGCGTGACGTCGGGCAGCGGGTCGCGGAACAGGCCGCGCACCTCCGACTGCTCCTGGATCATCGAGATGACCGGTGTCGGCAGGCCGTGCACGCCGATGACACGGGACGACGGGTTGCGGTGGGTCCCCACGACACCCCTCCACTCCGCGCCGGAGCCGGGGATGCCGTCCCCCGGAGGTGCTCGCGACGCCGCACGGGTGAGGTCGAGGTGGGGCGGGCGTGTGTTACAGGCGCCGCCCGTCGGGGTGAACGCCGTGCCGCTCAGCGCCCGAAGTCGGCGAGCACGCGCTCGAGCGGCGCGGGGCGGACCGAGACGTCGCCGGAGAACGGGTGGTCGATCGACACGGCGACGAAGAGCAGCACGCCGATCACCGCGGCGAGGCTGCCCGTCATGATCACGTGCAGGGCGGTGCTCTGCAGCCCGAAGATCATCGCGAAGCCGATGGTCACCGCGGCGCCGAACACCAGCGCGACCCACAGCACCCCCGGCAGCCCCTGCTCGACGAAGTCGAGACGCTGCGAGCGGGAGGACACGACGTCGGCGAACCGGTCGGCCTCGACCGCGACGTAGGCCTCGCGAGCCGGGGAGTCGGCGGGCAGGGCCGCGAGGTCCTCAGCCGTGCGGTCGAGCACGGCGGCGACCGCCGGGTGCCCGGGCTCGCCGCGGCCCATCGCGGCCCACTCGTCGTCCAGCACCGCGGTGACGTAGGCCCGCACGTCCTCCTGGACCTGCCGGCGCACCTCGGGCGGGAACGCGGCGCTCTCGCGGTACAGGCCGCGCAGGGCGCTCGCCTCCTGCCCGACGACGCTCTCCGCGCGGCTGAACTGCTCCCAGGACACGATGACCACGAACGCCAGCAGCACGGCGTAGATGACGCCGACGATGGCGATGATGAACCCGGCGACCTCGTTGTGGTCGCCCTCGGCGAGGTGGGGCCAGCGACGCCGGACGAGGACCTGCAGCCCGATGACCGCGACCGGTGCCACGACGACGAGCAGGACGAAGAGCAACCAGATCGGGAGCGAGCCCACGGGTCGGCAAGGTACTCACGGACCGTGATCCGCCGACAGTTCGCGCTCCCGGGATTGGTACGCCGCCGACTGGTGACCCCTGCACCATGGTGACGAGCACGGCGGGTCCCGCCGACGAGGACGTCGACGGGGTCGATCTCGGCCTGTTCGGCCCGTCGTCCGTGACGTGGCGGGTCCAGCTCGAGCCGGTGCTGTGGGTCGCGGGCATGCGCGCGCTGCTGCTGCAGTCGCTGCACCCACGGGTCATGCGCGCCACCTACCAGAACTCGGCGCTGTTCGACCCCAAGAAGGCCTGGCCGCGCTTCCAGCGCACGCTCGGCTTCGTGGGCACGCGCACGTTCGGCACCCGCGCCGACGTCGAGACCGCGGCGGCCCGGGTGCGGCGCCTGCACGCCTCGCTGCGCGGCCGGGAGCCCGACGGCACCCCGATCGCGCTGGACGACCCCGAGAACCTCCTCTGGGTGCACAACGCCGAGATCGACTCCTACGCCGACGTCGCTCGTCGGGCCGGGGTGATCGACGACGACGAGGCGGACGCCTACATCGCGGAGAGCGTGCGCGCCGCGGAGGTCGTGGGGCTCGACCCGGCGCGGGTACCGGCGTCGCGGGCCGCGCTCGCCGCCTACTTCGACCGCGTGCGCCCCGAGCTCCGAATCACCGACGAGGCGCGCTGGGGTGTCGGCGGCCTGCTCACCCCGCAGCCCAGCGCGCCGACGGGCATCGCGCTCGCCCTGTCGTCGGTCGCGGCGGTGTCGTTCACGACGCTGCCCCGCTGGGCCCGGCGGATGTACTCGCTGCCCGGCCTGCCGACCACCGACCTCGGCGTCACCGTCGCACTGCGCGCGCTGCGCAACGCGACCGACCGGCTGCCCGACATCCCCGCCCCGCCCGAGATCGCCCGGGCGCGCCAGCTCGTGCGCGAGGCCCGCGCGGCGGGGTGATCGGGGCGCGGTGATCGAGCGTGGTGATCGGGGCACCCCTGGTGCCAGCGTGGGGGCCACGGGCGGCACGGAGCGAAGCGGAGCTGCCGCGCCGGAGGCGCATGGCTGACACTGGGTGCGAGGAAACCACCCACGATCACCCGGAGGCACGGTGCCCGTGACCGAGGCGTACATCGTCGACGCCGTCCGCACGCCGGTCGGGACGCGCAAGGGCGCGCTCGCCGACGTGCACCCCGCCGACCTCGGCGCGCACGCGCTGCGGGCGCTGGTCGAGCGCACGGGCATCGACCCCGGGGCCGTCGAGGACGTGCTCATGGGGTGCGTGTCGCAGCTCGGTCCGCAGGCGGGCGTCATCGGCCGCACGGCATGGCTGTCGGCCGGCTTCCCCGAGCAGGTGCCCGGCACGACCATCAACCGCGCCTGCGGGTCGTCCCAGCAGGCGCTGCACTTCGCCGCGCAGGCCGTGCTCTCCGGCACCCAGGACCTCGTGATCGCCGCGGGCGTCGAGAACATGGCCATCGTCCCGATCGACGCCAACGCCTCGGTGCTCGAGCGCATGGGCACCCGCCGCGAGGGCGCGGGCTGGATCGAGCGCTACGGCGAGCAGGAGATCAGCCAGTTCCGCGGCGCCCAGCTGATCGCCGAGAAGTGGGGCCTGACGCGCGCGCGGATGGAGGAGTTCGCGGTCGAGAGCCACCGGCGCGCCGCGCGGGCCACCGACGAGGGCCGGTTTTCCGGGCAGATCGCGCCGCTCGAGGGACTGGACCGCGACGAGGGCATCCGGCCCGACGCGAACACGGAGAAGATGGCGACGCTGCCGCCGCTGCGCGAGGGCTACGACCTCACCGCCGCGGTCTCCAGCCAGGTCTCGGTCGGGGCGGCCGCGCTGCTCGTCGCGTCCGAGGACGCCGTGCGCACGCACGGGCTCACGCCGATCGCGAAGGTCTCGACGCTGGCGGTGGTGGGGGAGGACCCGGTGCTCATGCTCACCGGCCCGATCCCCGCCACGCGCGCCGTGCTGCGCCGCGCCGGGCTGACCATCGACGACATCGACCTCGTCGAGTGCAACGAGGCCTTCGCGTCCGTGGTGCTCGCCTGGGCGCAGGAGACGGGCGCGGACCTGGAGCGCACCAACGTCAACGGCGGGGCGATCGCCACGGGGCACCCGCTGGGCGCCACCGGCGCGATCCTCGCGACCAAGCTCGTGCACGAGCTGCGGCGCACCGGCGGCACCCGCGGGCTGCAGACGATGTGCGAGGGCGGCGGCCAGGCCAACGCCACGATCATCGAGCGGGTCTGACGTGGAGCTGCGTGATCGCGTCGCCGTCGTCACCGGGGCCGGCGGGGGGATCGGCCGGGCCCTCGTGACGGCGCTCGCCGATGCCGGCGCCCGGGTGGTGGCCACCGACCTCGCCGTCCCCGACGCCGAGGGCGCCGTCCTGTCCCGCGCGCTCGACGTCACCGACGCCGACGCGACGGCGGCGCTGCTCGACGAGGTCGCCCGCGAGGTCGGCCCCGTCGACGTGTACTTCGCCAACGCCGGGGTGGGCGCCGGCACCGACCCCGTGTCCACGCCGGACGCGGTGTGGGACACGGTGCTCGACGTCAACCTGCGCGCGCACATCGTCGCCGCGCGCCTGCTGCTGCCCGGCTGGCTGGAGCGCGGCGAGGGCTACTTCGTCTCGACCGCCTCGGCCGCGGGCCTGCTCACGCAGATCGGCTCCGCGCCCTACGCGGTGAGCAAGCACGCGGCCGTGGCCTTCGCCGAGTGGCTCTCGGTGACCTATGGCGCGCGTGGCGTCCGCGTCTCCACGGTGTGCCCGATGGGGGTGGCGACGCCGATGCTCGAGACCGACCCGGACGGCATGGGCGCCACGGCCACCGGCGCGGTGCGGGCGGCGGGCGAGGTGCTGACACCGGAGGCCGTCGCCGCCGCGGTGCTCGAGGGCGTCGGGCGCGAGGAGTTCCTCGTGCTCCCGCACCCGGAGGTGCTGACCTTCTTCCGGCGCAAGGGCGAGGACTACGAGCGCTGGCTCGCCGGGATGCGCCGGCTGCAGGAGAAGGTCACGCGGACCTAGCGGGGCCGGCAGCGCTCGCGCAGCGACTCGGCCTCGGTGCGCAGGTAGGACCGCGTCAGGCCCGTCGTCAGCGCGCCGAACACCGCCGACAGGCCGCGCTGGTCGAGCCCGAGCGCGATGCGGGTGCCGCCGTCGGGCAGGTCGGTGAGCTCGTGGGTGGCGCGCGTGCGCCCGGCCCGGGGCCCGCTCACCCACGAGAACCCGTGCCCGGGACGCACCTCGTCGACGGTCCAGACGAGGACGGGCAGGCGCGGCTGGGCGATGCGCACCCGCGTGCCGGGCGCGAGCGGCCCGTCGTCGAGCAGTTCGAGCCGCCGCACGGTCGGGGTCCACTCCGGCCAGCGCTCGACGTCGGCGAGCACGTCCCAGACGTCGCTGCGGGGTGCCGGGATGTCGGCGGTGCTGTCGTGGCGCACGGCGAGGACGCTAGCTCGCTGGACAAAATCAAGCAAACCTCGCGCGCCCCGGAGCGGAGCGGGACGATGCCGGGTCATGACCGACACCCGCGAGATGGCGCGCGCGGAGCGGGCCGAGCTCGCCGCGCTCCTCGACTCGCTGACCCCGGAGCAGTGGGAGGCGCCCACGCTGTGCGCGGGCTGGGCGGTGCGCGACCTCGCCGCCCACGTCGTCGGCTACGACCTCAAGGGCATGACCGGCTTCGCGCGCACCCTCGTCCGGGCCGGGATGTCCCCGGACCGCGCCAACCGCCGCGTCGTCGACGACCTGCGCGACCTCGACCCGCCGCGCCTCGTCGCCCTCGTGCGCCGCTACGAGACCCCGCAGGGGCTCACGGCGCAGTTCGGGTACCGCATCGCCCTGACCGACGGCGCGATCCACCAGCAGGACATCCGCCGCCCCCTCGGGCTGCCCCGCGCGATCCCGCCCGAGCGGCTCCGGGCGGTCCTGGACTTCGCGATGGTCGCCCCGCCGGTCCGCGCGTTCGTGCGCACGCGCGGGCTGCGGCTGGTGGCCACGGACCTCGACTGGTCGTCCGGGCGCGGCACCGCCGAGGTCCGCGGCCCCGGCGAGGCCGTCCTCATGGCCGCGGCCGGGCGCGCCGACGCGCTGGACGAGCTCGAGGGGCCGGGCGTGGCCACGCTCGCCGGGCGGTGCGGTACGGCCTGAGGGCATGATCGTGGCGTGGACGTCCGCTTCTGGTTCGACCCGGTGTGCCCGTTCTGCTGGCTGACGAGCAAGTGGCTGCGCCTGGTCGCCCCGCAACGGGACCTCGCGATCGAGTGGCGCTTCATCTCGCTGCGCCTGCTCAACGCGCACGTCGACTACGACGCGCAGTTCCCGCCCGAGTACGAGGCGGGCCACACCGCCGGCCTGCGTGCCCTGCGGGTGGCGGCGCGCGTGCGCCACGAGCACGGCCCCGAGGCCCTCGACCGCCTGCAGGACGCGTTCGGCCGGCACGTCTTCGAGCAGGAACCGGTGCCCGACACCGCGGAGGCGAAGGGGGCGCGGGGGACCGACCGGTTCGTGGCGGGCGTGCTGACCACCGCCGGCCTGCCGCCCGCCCTCGC
>CADCTH010000450.1 GCA_902805495.1 uncultured Actinomycetospora sp. | reverse complement strand
CGACGTCGTCGAGCCCGAGCTGCCAGGGGCTCGCGCGGGAGCGGACGTGGGCGCCGCGCCGGGTGAACGCGGCCTCGGCGGCGGCCGCGGCGGTCGGGCCGAGGAGGTGCCGCCCGCCCACCGGACGCTGCTGGTGGGCGTCGAACGCGGCGCCGAAGGCCAGGTCGCGGGGCTCCGAGGGTTCGAGGCGCACCTGGCCGACCACCGAGAGCGTCAGCAGCGCCGCGCACCCCGCGCCGACGCAGGCCGCGGCGATCGCTTCGACCTCGTCGGCGGTGAGCACGTCGAGCAGTGCGGAGGCGGTGACGAGGTCGGGCCGGAGGTCGGGGTCGGCGAGGTCGTCGGCGGTCAGGGTGGCGACGTCGAGCACGCGGGTCTCGGCGGTGACGCGCGAGCCGTCGCGGGCCGTGGCGGGCAGGCGCTCGCGGGCGTGGGCGAGCAGGCCGGTGTCGCGGTCGACGAGCACCCAGTGCTGGGGGCCGGGCATCTTCGGCGCGAGCCAGCGGGCCATCGACCCCGTGCCGGCGCCGAGGTCGAGGATGCGGCCGGGGGCGGGGTGGCCGGCGCGCAGGTCCTCGACGAGGTCGATCGCCCGGGCCTCGGCGTCGGCGGGCTCGCGCAGGGCGAGCCAGTCGGGGGCCGCGGCGGCGCCCGGACGCGCGTGCTCCGGGCGCTCGCTCAGCCCCCGGCGGGGTCGGCGAGCAGGGTCGCCAGCACCTGGGCCACCCGTCGCGACGTCTGCGTCCACGGGAGAAGCCTGCAACGCCGAGATCTCGCTGAGATCCGTCGCCCGTTGCGGTGCCGCGGTTCGGCGAACCAGCGGTCCAGGCTTGCGACGAGTGCCGGTACGTCCTCAGCGGGTGTTAAGACTCCGCCGTTCGCCAGGGTGTCCGGCAGCCCTCCGGCGGAACTCGCCAGGACCGGGATGCCCCGTGCGAGGGCTTCGGTCACCACCATGCCGTAGGTCTCCGTGCGCGAGGGCGCGACGAGCAGGTCGGTGGCGCTCCAGAACGCGTCGAGGCCGGCGCCGTGGCGGGGTCCGTGGAGGTGGACGCGCCCGGCGAGGCCGTGGCGGGCGATCGCGGCGCGCAGGGCGGCGACGAAGGCGGGGTCGCGGTCGGTGGGGCCGACGAGGTCGAGGGTCCACGGGGGCGCGGGCAGCGCGGCGAGGGCGTCGACGAGCAGGTCCTGGCCCTTGGTGGGCGTGACGGCGCCGAGGCAGAGCAGGCGGTGCGCGCCGTCGGTGCCGGACGCGAGCGGGGCCGGGTCGACGCCGGGCGGTGCGACGGCGGCGTCGACGCCGTGTCTCTCCCGGAGCCTTCGCGCGGCCCACGGGCTGGTGACGAGCACGGCCCGGGCGGCGCGGAGGACCTCGCCCTCCCCGGTGTCGAGGTCGGGCGACTCCTCCCCCAGCGGCAGGTGCACGAGCACCGCGAGCGGGCGGCGCGCGGCGTGCGGGACGACGACCTCCGGCACCCCGCACGCCACGAGCCCGTCGAGCAGTACGGGCCCGTCCCCGTCGCGCAGGGCGGCGTCGAGGCGGGCGCGGGCGACCTCGTCGGGGCGGGGCCAGGCGCCGGCGACCTGGATGTCGTGGACCACCTCGCCGCGCTCGCGCAGCCCGTCGATCAGCCGCGCGTCGTAGACGTCGCCCCCGCTGACCAGCGCCGGCTCCGCGACCGGGCGGACGACCGAGAGCGGGGGGCGCACGCGCTCCAGGATGACCGCGGATTCCGGCCACGTCCGAGTGGGCAACCGCGCACGCCCCCCGGCGCCCGCCGAACCACCGACGGCGCCTCCGTTCCTCGGAGGAGTCGTCCGCGATGATGCGACCCCACGGCGAGGACGCGCCCCTGAGCGCGGCCGAGCAGCGCGCCCTGCGCGAGATCACCCAGAACCTCGTCCGCACCGACCCGGACCTGTTCGGGACCGCACGGTCCGGTCACCCCGGTCCCCACGCCGGGGGCCGCCTGGTGGCCGTCGCGGTGACCGCCGCCTGCCTGTCCCTCGGCGTCGTGACCCTCGCCGCGGGCGCGCTGGTCGCACTCGGGGCCGGCGCCGGCCTGGTCGCGGTGGTCACGTCCGTCGCCACGATCGGGCACCGTCGTGCATCGGCCCGGCGCCCACCGGATACAGGGTGAGCGAAACCGACGACTTGGAGTACCCGATGGCCCGGCACCGCCGGCACGCCGACCCCGACCGCACGGCGCGCGCGGTCCTCGCCCCCGTCGGACTGGCCGCGGCGGCGTCCATGGTCGCCGCCCCCTCGGCGGCAGCGGCGGAGGGCACCCCGCCGTGCGACGACAGCGCGGACGTGTGCGTCGACCTCTCCGAGCAGCAGGCCTGGCTGACCGACGACGGCCGGGCGACCGGCGCGCCGATGGACGTGCACTCCGGCTCGCGGTCCGATCCGACGCCGACCGGCACGTTCACCGTGCAGCGCAAGGAGCGCCACCACGTGAGCAAGGAGAACGGCGACGCGCCGATGCCCTTCTCCGTGTTCTTCGACGACGAGGGCCGCGCGTTCCACGCCGGCGACACGTCCCGCGCGTCCCACGGCTGCATCCGGCTCGAGCGCGACGACGCCAGCGACGTGTTCGCCGCCCTCGAGCCGGGCGACGAGGTGCAGATCGTGCGCTGAGCGGAGCTCAGGAGAGCGTCAGCTCGAAGCTCGCCGACGCCGCGTGTGACTCGTGCAGGGTCACGTGGATCGCGGCGAGTTCCCGCCCGCCGTCGCCCAGGCTCCCGTCGCGGGCCCGGGCGGCGAGGCGCTCGGCGATCACCTTCGCCAGGAACTCGGTGGTCGTGTTGACCCCCGCGAACTCCGGGTGCTCGTCGAGGTTGCGGTAGTTGAGGTCCTCGAGGGCGGTGTGCAGCTCCTCGGTGGCCCGCCCGATGTCGACGACGATGTTGTCGGCGTCCAGCTCGGCGCGGCGGAACGCGGCGTCGACGACGAACGTCGCGCCGTGCAGCGCCTGCGCCGGGCCGAAGACCTCCCCGGCGAAGCTGTGGGCGATCATGATGTGGTCGCGGACCGTCACGGCGAACATGCGGTGATGATCAGCCGCAGCCGCAGGCGCCGCCACAGCAGCCCCCGCCACCGCCCCCGCCCGGGGCCATGGCCCGGGGCGTGCCCGTCGGCTGGGCCGTCCGCGCCTTGCCGCCCAGGCCGACGCCGGTGAGCAGCTTGACGGTGTCGTCGTGGCCGGCGGGGCAGTCGGCGGGCTCGCCGGAGGCCTGCATCGGCCGGTCGACCTCGAACGTCGACGCGCAGGTTCGGCACCGGAACTCGTAGCGCGGCATGGACCGCAGCCTAGGCGGGTGCGCTCCGCGCACGTGAGCACCAATTGGTGCTCCCGCACCGAGAAGTGCTCACGAGCGCGGAGCGCACCTCAGTGGTCGACGCGCACCGCCAGGCCCGGGCGCTCGCCCGCGGCCAGGGCCGCGAGGACGTCGGGCAGCGCGTCGAACGCGCAGGTGTCGGTGATCAGCGCGTCGAAGCGGGGGT
>CADCTH010000449.1 GCA_902805495.1 uncultured Actinomycetospora sp. | reverse complement strand
GCGCGCCGCCGCCTCGCCGCCCGGGCGGTCGCCGGCGCGCCGCTGGGGCTGGCCGACATCGCCGCGGACGGGGGCTACGCCGACCAGGCGCACCTGTCCCGCGAGTTCGGCGCGCTCGCCGGGTGCTCGCCCACGCGCTGGCTCGCCGAGGAGATCGGGAACGTCCAAGACGCGACCGCACTCCCGGCGGAGGATCACGGGCCATGAGCGAGAAGACCCCTCCCCCGCAGGTCTGGCCCACCTTCGCCGCGCGCGACGCCCGTGCCCAGATCGCCTTCCTCACCGACGTCCTCGGCTTCGTCGAGGTCGTCAGCTACGCCGGCGACGACGGCGTGGTCCAGCACGCCGAGCTGGCCGGGCCGGCCGGCGGCGGGGTCATGATGGGCCAGGAACGCCCGGGCGCCGAGGGCCGCGCGACCGCGGCCGGCTCCTTCACCGCCTACGTCGTCGAGCCCGAGGCGTCGGCGATCGACGCGCTCGCCGAGCGGGTCCGGGCCGCCGACGGCGCCGAGGTGCTCCGGGGCCCCGACGACACCGACTACGGCTCCCACGACGTCGCGATCCGCGACCCCGAGGGCAACCACTGGCAGTTCGGGACCTACCCGGGCGCGCCGCGGCCCTGAGCGGCCCTCAGCTCGGGGACGCCGGGAACGACAGGTGCTGGTGGACCATCCGCCAGCCCTGCTCGGTCCGCCGGAACACGCGCGTGCCCCGGGAGCGGACGGTCTCGCCGTCGCCGGGGGTCAGCTCGTCGATCCCCCACGACACCGCGAGGTCGCCGCTCGCGACGACGCGCAGGTCGGGGATCTCCCAGCGCACCGGGTCCGGCGACGCCTCGAGCCCGGCGCGGCAGACCTCGCGCACCTCGTCGATGCCCACGTAGGCCATCGCGCCCTCGTGCTCGTAGGAGACGATGTCGTCGGCGATGGGCGCGGTGAGGGCGTCGAGGTCGCCCGCAGCGGTGTCCTCGGCCCAGCGCCGGTGGACCTCGCGCACCTCCCGCTCGCCGTCCTCGACGATCGGGCTCTCGTCGGGGAACGAGTGGTGCTCGTGGGCCACCACCCAGCGCCCGCCCTCCCGGCGCAGGCCCAGGGTCAGGCGCAGGCGCTGCGACGGGTGCGTCGCCAGGCCCTCCGGGCTGTTGCACCGCAGCAGGGCGTGGGCGAACGCGACGTCGGCGCCGGCGGTCACCGCGAGCTCGACGATCTCGAAGCAGCCGCCGGAGGCCTGCCAGTCGAAGAACGGCGGCCAGGTCGCCGCGTACGCCTCGATCCCGCGCACGCCGTCGTGCGGCGGCGGCACGTCGAACATGACGATGTCGCCCGCGTGGTCGGCGAGGACGGTGTCGAGGTCCCCCGCGTGCACCGCGTGGGCCCAGCGCTCGATCAGCGCGCGGATCTCGTGCTCGTCGTCGGCCATGTCGGTCCTCCTCCGGTGCGTCCTGCTCTCACCGGGGGGAACTCCCGCGCGGCCGCGGAGTCATCGGTCCCGGCTCCGATCAGCTGGCGAGGAACGCCGCGGGCGGCAGGGCGCTCGGGTCGCCGGGCGCCCAGCGGACGGGGTCCGGGCCGAGCGGGGCGAGGTCGCGCACCTGGTCGGCGCACCACGGCGAGATGCCCGGCCACGTCCCGGCCAGGACGTCGTCGCGGAACGGCTCCCACGCCACGGCGCGCACCTCGTCGACCTCGGTGGGGTCGGGGTCGCGGGGCACGTCGGTGGTGTGGGCGACGAAGACGGGGCACATCTCGTTCTCGAAGACCCCGCCCTGCTCCGCGCGGTACCGGAAGCCGGGGAGCACGAGGCGCAGGGCGTCGATCTCGAGATCGAGCTCCTGGCGCGCCCGCCGCAGGATCGCGGTGTCCATCGGCTCGCCGGGGCCGGGGTGGCCGCAGAAGGTGTTGGTCCACACGCCCGGGAAGGTCGCCTTGCTCGACGCCCGGCGGGTCAGCAGCAGGTCGCCGCGCCCGTCGAAGACGTAGCAGGAGAACGCCAGGTGCAACGGGGTGGCGTCGTGGTGCACCTCGGCCTTGGCCGCGGTCCCGGCCACCTGACCGGTCTCGTCGAGCAGCACGACCCGTTCGATCACGTCCATCGCGGCCCAGCTTTCCCTGTGCGGCCCGCGGCGGCACCTCGAAGCACCCGGGCGGGGCGCACGCTCACGCGGCCGGGGCGCGGTCGCGCACGTGCAGCACGGCGACCTTGTGGGGCAGCGCCACCCGGGCCGTCGCGGCGAAGCCCGCCTTCGCGAGCGCCCGGTGCATCGCGGCGTTGCCCTCCTCGGGCTCGAGGACGATCCGCGCGCACCGCGGGTCGGCGCGCAGGAGCGCCCCGGCGAGGGCGTCGAGCAGCGCGGTGCCGAGGCCGGCGCCCGTGCGGTCCTCCTCGCCGATGGCCACGTGCAGGCCCAGGTCGTGGGCGCCCGCGTCGTAGTGCTCGCGCAGCCCGTCGTGGGCCACCCGGTAGATCTCGACGTAGGCGAGCTCGGCGCCGTCGTGGGACACCAGGCAGGGGCGGCTGTGCCCGCCGGCGAGCTGGTGCGCGATCTCGTCGTCCCACCGCTCACGGGGCCACGCCTGGTCCCAGCGCGTCGCGACGTGGGGCCGGTGCATCCACGCGTGGACGGTCGCGGCGTCGGCCGGGGTGGCCGGCCGCAGCGACCACGGGGCCGCGAGCACCGGGACGGGCGGCGGACCCGGTTCTCCCTCGTCCTGCGGCACGGCGCTACTCATCGGGGGGAGACATCGGCCCGGCTCGGGTGGTAGGCAGGAGAGGTCGGTGGGCCCGGGCTCGTCCCTCGAGCCCGGGCCCACCTCTCGCCGCTGCCGCTGGGCGCCACCACAACACCCGCGCAGCGATGAGGCAAGCCTAACCTCATCGAGGCGGAGCGCGCCAGTCCCCCGTCACCAGCGGCCCGGACCGTGCCCGTGACCGTGCCCGGGACCGCCCGGTCCACCGTGGCGCAGCCCACCCAGGAGCACGAGCAGCAGCGGCAGCACCAGCAGGCCGCCGGCGCCGGGGCCCGCGGCGAGGATCAGCATCACGGGCAGGGCCACGGCCGCGGCGAGGACGCCCGCGCGCAGGGCCGGCGGCAGCCCGTGGTGCTGCCGCTGCGGCACGCGCGCGGACACGGCGGGCTCGGACCGGCGCGGCTCGGGCACGAGCT
>CADCTH010000448.1 GCA_902805495.1 uncultured Actinomycetospora sp. | reverse complement strand
CCGGGCGGGGCCTCGGGCACGGCACCGGGCACAGCACCCGGCACGGCACCGGGCACGGCACCGGGCACGGCACCGGGCACGGCCTCGAGCGGCGCGTCGGCACGGCGGCGCAGGAACGACATCGCGGGTCTCCTCGATCACCTTCGAGCGGTCTCGGGGTGAGTGTCGTCGCGGACGCGCGAGGCGTGACGGTGTTCCACACGTTCGTGTCACAGCCGTGACCTGCGACGACGCGCAACCGGGACGTCCGCGACCGGTACGGGACGAACCGGACGGGACGGGCGGCGGAGGCTGACGACGGGTGTCAGGAAGCGCCCGCGACGAGATCCGCGGCGCGCTCCCCGAGCACCAGCGCCGTCGCCGCCGGACCGCGGCGCGGGACCGTGGGCAGCACCGAGGTGTCGACCACCCGCAGTCCCCGCAGCCCGTGCACGCGCAGCTCGGGGTCGACGACGGCGCCGGGGTCGTCGGCGGGGCCGAGGCGCGCGCTGGAGCACAGGTGTGCCGACGTGGTGAGGTGCGCGCCGATCCAGGCGTCGAGCTCGCGGTCGCCGAGCCCGGCCGCCGGGGCGGGTGGGGCGGGTCCGGGGGCGAGCCCGCCCGCAGCGAGCAGCTCCCCGGCGCGGCGCACGACGGTGCGCATGCGGACCCGGTCGCGCGTCGAGACCAGGTAGCGGTGCTCGAGCCGCGGCGTGCCCCCGGGCACGGGGTCGTCGAACACCATCTCCCCGCGGCTCTCCGGGGCCTGCAGCGCGCACATGAGGTGGCACGGCCCGTCGGGGGCGAAGGGCCGGGCGAACAGCAGGATCTCGAGGTCGCCGGCGGGGTCGTCGCCGGCGTCGAGGTGGACCGCGGCCTGCGCCCCGGGCGCCTCGGGGTGCAGGGGAGCGCCCCCGGTGCCGTCGGGGAACGCCAGGTAGACGCTCGGGTGGTCGGAGTAGCCGCGCCCGACGCCGGGGCGCTCGTGGTGCACGGGCAGCCCGGCGGCGCGCAGGGCGTCGGGCGGCCCGATGCCCGAGAGGGCGAGCAGCTGCGGCGTGCACACCGACCCGGCGGACAGCACGACCTCGCCGGCCTCGATGCGCTCGACGCCGCCGTCGGCGCCCACCACCTCGACGCCCACCGCCCGGTCGCCGTCGAGCAGCACCCGGGCCACCGTCGTGTCCCCGCGCACCGTGAGGTTGGGCCGCGCCAGGTGCGGCAGGACGTAGGCCATGGCCGCGTTCACCCGCACGCCGCGGCGGACGTTGGCCGGGACCAGACCGGCGCCCGGGGGCTGGTCGCCGTTCTTGTCGGGCTCGGCGGGCACCCCGACGCGGGCCGCGGCGTCGAGGAACCGCTCGGTCAGCGCCGCGCGCAGCTCCCCCGCGGGGCGCACCACGGGGATCGGGCCGGCGTCGCCGTGCAACGGCCCACGCACGTCGAGGTCCCGCTCGCCGCGCACGTAGTGGGGCAGCACCGCGTCGTACGACCAGCCCGGCCAGGAGTCGAGGTCGGCGCGGGTGGCGCGCAGGTGGTTGGCGCCGTTGACCGCGCTCGACCCGCCGAGCAACCGGCCGCGCCCGACCCGGGTGCGGCGTCCGGGCACGAGCCCGACGTCGACGTCCCAGGTGTGCGGGCCGGCGGGGTCGGCCGCGGCGAGCGAGGCGCAGTCGCGGACCTCGTCGGGGAAGTCCGCCGGGTCGCGGACGGCCGCGCCGGCCTCGAGCAGCAGCACGCGGCGACGCGGGTCCTCGGTGAGGCGTCCCGCCAGCGCGCAGCCCGACGAGCCGGCGCCGACGACCACCACGTCCCACGTCACGGGACGGGAGCCTCGCACCGATCGGCGGTCACCGCGGCGTGTCGGGGAGCCGCTCCTGCGGGCGCGAGGCGACGTACTCCGGCACCGCGTCGGTGTTCACCGCGAACCACAGGTCGCGCCCGGCGCCCTCGTCGAGGTAGACCACGGACTGGTCGCCCTCCATCCCGGTGCCGGCCGTGGGCACGGTGAGGAACGAGACCGCCGAGTTGCGCAGGTCCCGCATGCCGAACGCGAGCTGCGCGAGGCCGGTGTTGCTCAGCGAGTCGTCGACGCCGACGTGGCGGGTGACCGTGTCGACGAGCGCGTAGGCGCTGGTGGGGTTCGTCAGCGTCCCGGAGTCGAGGGACTGCTTGACGAACGCGCGCAGCGCCGCCTGCTGGCGCCGGACGCGGTCGAGGTCGCCGCCGGGCAGGTTCTTGCGCTCGCGGACGTACACCAGCGCCTGCTCGCCGTTGAGGCGCTGCGGGCCCGCGGGGACGACGACGCCGTCGCGCTCGGACTCCTGGCCGACGTTGACGTCGATGCCGCCGACGGCGTCGGTCATCTGCGCGAAGCCGGCGAAGTCGATGACCGCGAAGTGGTCGACGTGCACGCGGGTGAGCTGCTCGACGGTCTGGATGAGCAGCGGCGGACCGCCGAGCGCGTACGCCGCGTTGATCTTGTTGCGGCCGCGGCCCGGGATGTCGACCCAGGAGTCGCGCGGGATCGAGACGATGCTGGCGCTCTGCCCGTCCTCGGCGACCGTCGCGACCATGATCACGTCGCTGCGCTGGGAGCCGAAGACGGCGTCGGGCGCGGCGTCGGTGCCGGTGGTCGGGTCGGGCGAGCGGGTGTCGGTGCCCATGAGCACGAACGTCTGCCCGGCGGCGTCCGAGGGCCGCGACGACGGGTCGATCGGCGCGAACACCGAGGGGTAGCGGCCGACCTGGGACCCGAGCTGCTGGGTGACGAGCACGATGCCCGCCGCGGCGAGCAGCACCAGCACGAGCAGCGCGACGAGGCCGTAGACCAGCGCGCGCAGGCCCCGGCGACGCCGGCCCCGGTCGTCCTGGTCCTGTCCGCCCGCGTCCCCCGAGCCGACCACGCTGTCGATGCTCATCGCCCCGACCACCCCTAGCTCCCTGCGGCGGCGACCCCGACGGCCGCGCGACCCACCCCCGTTCTCCTCGGACGGCGAACGGCTCCCGTTACGCGGCGTGCGGCCGGCCGGGTGGACCCAGCGTGACATCTCGCTCGGCGGCCCTCGCGAGCGGCTCGGCGCCCGCGACCGGCCGTCGCCCGACCGGCCGCCCCCACTCACCCCGCCGGCGGGGCCCGGGAACTACGCTCGAAAGGGTGACTCCCGATCACGAGCGCGGCGAGGCGGTCCTCGACCGCGAAGGCCTCGATCCCCGCGGCCCCCT
>CADCTH010000447.1 GCA_902805495.1 uncultured Actinomycetospora sp. | reverse complement strand
CCACCTGGTGATCCCCTCGATGCCCGGGTACGGCTTCTCCGGCAAGCCGACGAGCACCGGTTGGGGCCCGGAGCGCATGGGCCGGGCGTGGGCGGAACTGATGCGACGCCTCGGCTACACGCGCTACGTCGCCCAAGGCGGCGATTGGGGCGCGTTCGTCGTCGATCAGATGGGCCTGCAGGCTCCACCGGAGTTGCTGGCCATCCACACCAACATGCCCGCCACCGTCCCCGCTGACGTGGACCGGGCGACCCTGACCGGCCAGCCACCTCCGGCCGGCCTCTCGGTCGAGGAGCGACGCGCCTACGAGCAGCTGATCAGGACATATGGTCAGGTCGAGTACGCCAAGTACATGGCGGCCCGCCCACAGACGCTGTACGGCATCGCGGATTCACCCGTCGGTCTGGCTGCCTGGCTCCTCGACCACAACGATGCCGACGGGCAGCCGGCCGCAGCGGTCGTGGCTGCCCTGCAGCGGACCGCGAGCGACGTCGGAGAGCTGACACGTGACGAGATCCTCGACAACATCACGCTCTACTGGCTGACGAACACGGGAGTCTCCGCATCCCGCCTGTACTGGGAATACAAGGGTGGCTTCTTCAACGCCAAGGGCGTCTCCATCCCCGTCGCCACGACCGTCTTCCCCGGCGAGCAGTACCAGGCGCCGCGCAGCTGGACCGAACGAGCCTACCCCAACTTGATCTACTACAACGAGGTCGACAGGGGTGGTCACTTCGCTGCCTGGGAGGAGCCGGAACTGTTCGCCGGTGAACTGCGAGCCGCGTTCAGGTCCTTGCGTTGATCTCCCCGGTCGGGGCCCACAGCGGCATCCCACTCCGACGCGGATCGCGGGCGCGGCCACCCGAGCACGTCGACGACGACACGGTCCGCGCCGAGGGGTGGCGGCAGCGGTGGTGAGCGCTCCCGCACATCCAGCGGTGCCGCTGTCGTCTCCGGCCGGCCGCTGGCTGATCGTCGCGGCCGCCCTGGGATCGGGCGTGGCGTTCCTCGACGGATCCGTGGTCAACGTGGCCCTCCCGGCGATCGGCCACGAGTTGGGCGGAGGCTTCTCCGTCCTCCAGTGGGTGCTCAACGGGTACCTGCTCACCCTCAGCGCGCTGCTGCTGCTGGGTGGGGCACTCGGTGATCGTTACGGGCGGCGACGCATCTTCCTGCTGGGACTCGTCCTCTTCACCGTCGCATCGCTGGGCTGCGGTCTCGCGCCGACCGGACCGGCACTGATCCTCGCTCGCCTCGTGCAGGGTGTCGGCGGCGCGCTGCTGATCCCCGGGAGCCTGGCGTTGGTCGATTCCGTCATCCGCGCCGACGATCGTGGGCGCGCGATCGGGACGTGGGCCGGGCTCAGTGGCGTGGCCGCCGCCCTCGGACCGTTCCTGGGCGGTTGGCTGGTCGACGCGGCGTCGTGGCGATGGGTGTTCCTCATCAACGTCCCGCTGGCCGCCGCGGCGTTCTGGGTCACGGCGCGCCACGTCCCCGAGACCCGGGACGTCTCGGTGACCGGGAGGCTCGACGTCGCCGGCGCGGCCGCAGCCACGATCGGGCTCGGCGGGATCGTCTACGGCCTCATCGAGGCGCCGGTGCAGGGCTGGAACGCGGTGACCGTGAGCGCCACCGTGGCCGGAGCGCTGGCCCTGGCCGCCTTCCCGGTGATCGAGCTCCGTGCCGCGGCGCCGCTGATCCCGCTGTCGTTGTTCCGCTCCGTGCAGTTCACCGGTGCGAACCTGGTGACCCTCGCGGTGTACACCGCCCTCGGCGGCGCACTGTTCCTGCTCGCCCTGCAGCTCCAGCAGTCCCTCGGCTACTCGGCACTGGCCGCCGGGCTCTCCTTCCTCCCCTTCACCGTGATCATGCTGCTGCTCTCCGGCAGGGTGGGGGCGCTGGCCCAGAGATCGGGCCCTCGGTGGCCGATGACCATCGGCCCGGTCGTCGCCGGTGCCGGGCTCGCCATGTTGACCCGGGTCGTGCCCGGCGCCGGCTACGTCACCGCGGTCCTGCCGGCTGTGCTCGTCTTCGGCCTCGGGATGGCGTTCACGGTGGCACCCCTGACGTCCACGGTCCTCGCGTCGGTACCGGAAGAACACGTCGGCGCCGCTGCCGGGGCCAACAACGCCATCTCCCGCATCGCCAGCCTGCTCGCGGTCGCCGTCCTCCCCCTCGTCGTCGGCCTGGGCGGCAGTGGTGCCACCGGGCCGCTCGGGCCCGCCTTCCCCCGAGCCATGCTCATCTCGGCCGGGCTCTGTGTGATCGGCGGCGCCGTCGCCTTCGCCACGATCAGCCGCAGCGTCCCCGTCACGTCACACGTCCTGCCCGGGCTCCACCAGCCCTGTCAGGCACCTCCCTCACGCCCCGAACCAGCGGCCGGAGCCTCCGCAGGACCCGGCCTCCGCTGAGCCATCACGTCCCGCATCCGAGGAGATCACCCATGACCGCACCCACCACACCCACCGTCGCCCTCGTCCACGGCGCCTTCGCCGACAACTCCGGCTGGAACGGCGTCATCGCCGGCCTCACCGCCGCCGGGATCCGGGCCCAGGGGATCTCCAACCCCTTGCGCGGCATCGCCCACGACGCCGACTACGTCGCCAGCGCGCTGGGGCAGATACCCGGCCCGGTGATCGCGGTGGGCCACTCGTACGGCGGCGCCGTGATCACCAATGCTGGAGCGCAGCCGGGCAACGTGGTCGCGCTGGTCTACGTCGCCGCATTCGCGCCCGACGAGGGCGAGACGCTGGGGGCGATCGAGGAGGGCTCCACCGACAGCGTCCTCAACTCCGCGCTGGTGCCGCTGCACTATCCCACGGGGCAGGGCGACGAGACCGAGATCGAGTTCGCCATCGACCAGGAGAAGTTCCACGACGCCTTCGCCGCCGACGTGCCACCGGCGGACAGCGCACTCATGGGGGCCACTCAGCGCCCCGTGTCCGCCCGGGCATTCACCGAGTCCACGACTGCTGCGGCCTGGAAGGCACTGCCGTGCTGGGCGGTGATCCCGACCGGGGACCATGCGGCGGGCAGCGACGTCCTCCGACAGATGGCCCAGCGTGCCGGCATGACCATCAGCGAGGTGGAGGGCTCGCACGTCGCCTTCGTCACCAAGCCCCAGCCCGTGATCGACGCCGTCCTCGAGGCGGTGAGGTCCGTGCAGGGCGCCGGGTCGGCGCCGGCGAACGCCTGAGCCACGGGCGTGGACACCCCCGTGCTCCTCCGTGGCGACCTGGTCGTCGAGAGCCTGGCCCCGTCGATCGGCGAGTCCGACGACGACCCCCACGGCGTCGCCGAAGGCGGTGTCGCGGGCGTGCAGCAGGCCGTCCTCGACGCCCGCTACGCCTGGCTCACCGGGTTCGTCGAAGAGCTCGCCGTCGACGAGGAGTGGGCGTTCCTGCGCGACGCCCCGGGCACGTGACCGGCGACCCCGGCCCCCGAGGGGCGGTGTTCGACGGGTTCGCCGAGCAGGAGGTGTCGACCGGGCGCGGGAGGGTGTTCGCCCGTGTGGGCGGCCAGGGGCCGCCGCTGTTGCTGCTGCACGGGTACCCGCAGACCCATCTCATGTGGCGCACGGCGGGGGCGCTGCTCGCCGCGGAGCACACGGTGGTCGCGGTCGACCTGCCCGGTTACGGGGCGTCGTTCCGGCCCGTCCCGACCCCGGACCACGCCGCGCACTCCAAGCGGGCGATCGCGGACGACCTCGTCCAGGCGATGTCCCGGCTCGGTCACGACGTCTTCGCCGTGGCCGGCCACGACCGCGGCGGGCGGGTGGCCTACCGGATGGCCCTGGACCACCCCGAGCGCGTGACCGCGGCGGCGGTGCTCGACGTCGTGCCCACCGGCGAGGTGTGGGCACGCGCCGACGCGGCGATGGCGCTCGGCTACTGGCACTGGGCGTTCCTCGCCCAGCCCGCGCCGCTGCCCGAGCGCCTCATCGCCGCCGATCCCGACGCGTTCTTCGACCTCCACGTCCGCGCCCTCGGCCTCGGCCGCGCGCCGGACCGCTACCCGCCCGAGCTGATGGCGGTCTACCGCGAACTGCTCGACGACCCCGCCACGGTGCAGGCGATCTGCGAGGACTACCGCGCGGGCGCCGGTGTCGACCGCGAGCACGACGACGCCGACCGCGGGCGCCGGATCGTCGAGTGCCCGCTCCTGGCGCTGTGGAGCGCGACGGGAGCGTTGCCCCGGTTCTACGGCGACGTCCTCGACGTCTGGCGGCCCTGGGCCCGCCACGTCGTCGGCCAGGGGATCGACGGCAGCCACTTCCTCGTCGAGGACCAGCCCGAGCAGGTCGCCGACCTCCTGTCCGGCTTCCTCCGCCAGCCCGAGCACGGGCTCCCGACCTCCCGAGAGGCCCCGACATGACACCCGATCCCGTCGCCCCCACCCCGGCGCCCGACGCGCTCGCGGCGACCCTGCACCGCACCGAGATCCAGCGAGCCGCCTCCTCGATCCCCGGCCGGGAGATCGTCCAGGTCCGCACCGAGATCCCGGTGGGCGTCGAGTCCGGCTGGCACACGCATCCCGGCGAGGAGATCGGCTACATCGTGGACGGGACCGTGCAGATGGAGATCCAGGGTCGGCCCACCCTCACGCTGCGGGCCGGCGACGGCTTCCTCATCCCGCCCCGCGTCGCGCACAACGCCACCGATCTGGGGCCCGGGACGGGCCAGATGCTCTCGACCTACCTCGTGGAGGTCGGCGAGCCGATCTCCAGCACCACGTGACGCCCCGACATCCAGCATGGAGGTGGTCTCCACCCATCGCGGAGGACCAGCCTCCGCCGGGCCGCCGCTCCGCGATCATCTCGTGCCCCTGACACACTTCTGCCTCGTCCACCAGCGATCAGGCAGCGGTGACGGAGCGGGAGGGCGACATGAAGCCGCGGACCCTGGGCTCCGGCGACAAGGAGCAGCGGCGTGCACGGATCGAACAGACGGCGCTAGAGCTGTTCCGGGCCAGGGGCTTCGACCACGTCACCGTGGAGGACGTCTGTCACGAGGCCCGCGTGGCCCCGGCAACCTTCTACCGATACTTCGGGAGCAAGGAGGAGGTCGTCTTCTCGTACACGGACGACTTCACCCAGGCTCTCCAGTCAGCGCTCGACCTGTCCGCCCAGCTGCCGGAGCCGGAACGCTTGACCGCGGTGCTGAGCCGGTTCGCGGAGTTCCTCGAGTCGCGACAGGAGGCGATCGCGCTTCGAGACCCGATCGTGCTCGGTCACCACCGCCTCATGCAGCGGACGCTGGGTGTGCAGCGCGACCTCGAAGGGGTGCTGGCCGTGGGCCTGGCGCAGCACCGCGGACAGAGTGAGCCCGACGCGATGGTGCTGCTGGAGGCCGGGATCGGGATGCTCGTACTGCGAATCGCCGTCCGGACGTGGCGGGCCGGCGGCGCAAGCTCTTTGATCGACGCCACCCGCGAGACGTTGACCGCTCTCGACCGACTCGCATCCACGGTGTCGCGATAGCGCCCGCAACAGCTCAAGGGAGACCGAGGAGAGCTGAAACCCCCCTCGCCGGCCGGGACGGCTACCGGCGCCACTTCGCCGGAAACGCCACCCGATCCCCGCGGTCGGCCGACGACGTCGACTTCGACACCGACCTGAGCGCCTGGTCACCGGCGGACCATCCCATCCAGCACTGCGGGAGGACGCATCATGACCACCCCCGACCCGAACCCGCAGCCGAGGCTCATCCCGGTCGAGGAGTTCTTCGCCGACCCGGGGTTCATCGTGCCCTCCATCTCCCCGGACGGCACCCGGATCGCCTACCTCGCCCCGCACGGCGGGCGGCGCAACATCTGGGTCCGCGGCGTCGAGGCGACCCACGACGATGCCGTCCCGGTCACACACGACACCCGCCGCGGGATCACCACCTACCACTGGGCCGACGACCCCCGGTTCCTGCTCTATGAGCAGGACACCGACGGCAACGAGGACTGGCACCTGCACCGGGTCGATCTCGACGATCCGGCCGCCCCCGCTCTCGATCTCACCCCGATGGGGCCCGGATCGCGGGTGTTCGCCGTCGAGCCGCTACCCGCGGTGCCCGGCACCGTCCTGGTCTGGATGAACCCGCAGGTCGAACGCATCGACGTCTTCCGCGTCGACGTCGCCTCCGGCGAGGTCGTGCTCCACCACGAGGAGACCGACCCGCTGGCCGCCACGCTGCTCGACCGGCGGGGGGAGCCCGCGTTCCGGGTCGTCACCGACGAGGACGGGTCGATCGTCGTGTCCGGCATCGACCGCAGTACCGGGGCGGCCCGACCGCTGCGGCGGATGGGCGGGGCGGAGTACCCGCTGGGCGTGCACCCGCAGCTGGTGACACCGGACGGTTGCGGGCTGCTCGTCGGCTCCTTCTCCGGCGGCGACGATGTTCGGCTGGTCCGCATCGACCGCGAGACCGGCGAGGAGACCGTCGTCGTCGCCGTGCCGGGCCGGAGCCTGGACAACTTCGGCATCATGGCCCCCGGGGTGCTGCCGCCCGCGGTGCACACCCACCGCGGCACGGGCGAGCCGATCGCCGCTCGGTTCGTTGCCGACCGCCCGCACATCGAGGTGCTGGACCCCGAGTTCGCGCCGGTGTTCGCGGAGCTGGCGACGCTGTCGGACGGGGTGCTCGGCACGCTGTCCTCCGACGTCTCCGGCCAGCGCTGGGTCGCCACCTTCCTCCACGACCGCGAGCCGGGTGTCACCTGGTTCTACGACCACGGCACCGGCGAGAAGCGCCGCCTGTTCCAGCCGTTCCCGAACCTGGAGCCCGCCGACCTGGCGGCGATGACACCGGTGCGCTTCCCCGCGCGGGATGGGCTCGAGCTGCCCGGTTACCTCACCCTGCCGGTCGGTGTGGCGCCGCGGGACCTGCCGATGGTGCTGCTGGTGCACGGCGGCCCGTGGTCCCAGGACTTCTGGGGCTACAACCCGGAGGTGCAACTGCTGGCCAACCGGGGCTACGCCGTGCTGCAGGTCAACTACCGCGGCTCCACCGGGTACGGACGCCGTCTCCTGACCGCTGCCGTCGGCGAGTACGGCCGGGCCATGCAGGACGACCTCGTCGATGCCGTCGGCTGGGCGGTCGCGCAGGGTTACGCCGACCCCGCCCGGATCGGGATCTTCGGCGTCTCCTACGGCGGCTACGCGGTGCTGCGCGCGATCACCGTGACCCCCGACCTGTTCGCCTCCGCGGTCGACTATGTCGGCGTCTCCGACCTGGTCGCGGCGCTACGGGCCCTACCGCCCTTCACCCGCCGGTACAACGCCAACAGCTGGTACCGCTACCTCGGCGACCCGAACGTGCCCGAGCAGGAGGCCGAGCTGCGCGCCCGCTCGCCGATCACCATGGTCGACCGAATTCGGACCCCGCTACTGGTGGCGCAGGGTGCCAACGACGTCCGCGTCCCGCAGGCCCAGTCCGACCTCATCGTGGCCTCGCTGCGCGAGCGCGGCGTCCCGGTCGAGTACCTGCTCGCCCACGACGAGGGCCACGGCTTCGAGAACGAGGAGAACCGGCTCCGGCTGTACCGGACCGTCGAACGCCACCTCGCTGAGCACCTTGGCGGGCGGCGCGCCGCCGGGCTTCAGTGATCACCGGCTGCCGCAGGGCCCGAGCGCCCGGTCCCGACCCGGGCCTCAGTGGGGGCGGGACCCGGGACGGGCCAGGTGCGTCGAACCCAACACGACCACCCAGCACCCACCGGACCCGCACCGGTGCACCTGCCGACCGAGCGAGCGTCCCGGTGGACGTCATGGCGGGCGACGTCGGGACCCGGTCACGGTCCTGTCGCCGCGGCTCTGGCCGACGACCGCGAAGCAGAGGACGCGCTGCCGTACTCGCCAGCCTTCGTGGGTGCTCACGTGCCGGGCGGTCGATATCCGCCCCTCGCAGTGCCGGCACGCTCGAGCACGCCGCTCAGGTCGTCCGGGGCGATCAGCTCGTGCGTCTCGAGGTTCTGCACCGCACCGGTACTCGACACCGCGATCGCGACCGCCGCCGCCGCGGCGGCGTCGGGCACATCGACGATGACGAAGCCGTCCTTGGCGCCGAACATGAAGTACAGGCTCTCGACGTCACCGCCGACTGTCCGAGCCATCTCCCGCACGGCGGCGAGGCGGTCGCTCGGTGTTGAGATCATCTTCGACCAGGTCTCAGCGGTGTAGTTGAAGAACACCACGAACTTCGCCATGTCGGTCCCCGTCCCTCGTCCGGTGATCCTTCTCTGCTCGTCGGCGGTTTCCGCCGGCACGTTCCAGCACCCGAGCCGGCGGCGTCTGGCGCGTCAACCGGGACACGTGGGCGCGGCTCGCAGCACGAGAGCGGTAGCCCGAACTCTGACGCTCCCGCTCCGGGGTAGCGATCATCAGACACAACCGTGGCCGCGCGTCCACCTGTGTCGGCGAGTGTGACAGCGCCCGCACATCAGTCCGAGCGTCGTCACCCGAATCGCCTACGAGGAAGCAGTACCTCTGACTCTTCGCAAGATCGCGATGACGTGACGTGGTGACGTGGAAGGCCGACTGCTCAGGAGACGTTGGGCGGTTTCTGCCACGACCCGCGCAGCGGTCGTTCGAGGCACTTCCGGGATCTCGTCGGGCAGTGCCGACCATGCTTCACGCGGGCAGGCAGTAGCCGACACTTCTCCAGATCGGGAGCCACCAGCGCTGCGAGGAGATGCGAAGCGCGCGCCGCCCCCGCACCCCGGCGGACCTCTCGGGAGGGTATGGGGTGCCGTCCCGTGCCCTGGTCCGGCCGCATGTGGCACGACGTGCCACCAGCGGTTGCATCGTGTCAACAATGACCGAGTGGCGACCGATCGGCAGACGGGTGACGAGCGTTCGCCTTTCCTCCACCTGCTTGAGTCGTTGGTCGGGCACTTGTCCCCACGTCAGTGGGGGGAATCGATCACGTCGACGCCACGCCGGCCCGGGTGCCTTCCGGGACTTTGCGAGCGATCCCCACACGGAAATCAGGGAGCAGGATTCCCCGGCGTAGAGCACCGACGAGTCCAGATCGCCCTCGAAGCCGTCCATCGGCGGGAAGACGCTATAGCGCGGCACCTCGATGGTCTGCCCGCCGACCGGCATCTTGCCCGTGACCTCACCCTCGCCGTCCCGCTGACCGCTGGCGGGCGACCCGGCCGCAACCCACTCGTCGACGATCCGGTTCCGCAGCACCCGGTGCGCAGCGTCGGGCCACTCGAGATCGAAGAGCTTCGTGTAGTAGGTGTCGGCCGCGGTGGCCGCGACGACCCGGTCCTTGTACGCCGCGCGCGACTCGTCGCTGCACAGGAACCGCGTCCCGAGCGAGACCGCCTGGGCGCCGAGCGCCAAGGCGGCGGCGAGCCCGCGGCCGTCCGCGATCCCGCCCGAAGCCACCACGGGAAGGGGTGTGACGGCGTCCACGGTGGCGGGCAGGACAACCGAGAGCGACTCGATGCCGCGCACGTGCCCGCCCGCTTCGACTCCCTGGATCATGACCGCGTCCACCCCGGCGTCCGCGGCGGCCTTCGCCTCGTCAGCTGACCCGACGTGGGCCACGACCCGTATCCCGACCGCGTGCGCCCGCTCGACGTAGGGGCCCGGGTCTCCCCAGAAGAGGATGAGGACCGGTACCTGCTCCTCCAGACAGCACGGCACCGAGGCGCCCAAGGCCCTGCTCGACGCCGACGTCGCCACGTTCCAGGAGGTGCTCGACGTCAACCTGGTGGGGTCTTCCGCTGTCTCGAGCACGAGGTGCTCGCGATGCGGCGCCAGGGCGACGGCGGGGCGATCGTCGACGTCTCGTCGGTGACCACCGGGTTGACCGGCCACTCAACGTGACCACTTCGGGTGCTGTCGTCGAAAGGACCGAGACAGGTCGACCTCAGCCGAAGAACACCGCGGCCTCGGCGTAGAGGGCCGGGTCGACGAGCTTGAGCTGCTGGGTCGCCTCGTGCAGCGGGACCGTGACGATGTCGGTGCCGCGCAGGGCGGTCATCTGGCCCCACCGCCCCGCGGCGACCGCGTCGATCGCGTGCAGGCCTAAGCGGGTGGCGAGCCAGCGGTCGCGTGCGGTCGGGGTCCCGCCGCGCTGGACGTGCCCGAGCACGGTCGTCCGGGCCTCCTTGCCCGTCCGAGCTTCGATCTCGCGGCCCAGCCACTCGCCGACACCGCCGAGCCGGACGTGGCCGAAGGAGTCCTTCTCCCCGGTGAGCAACCTTTCCTCACCGTCCTTGGGCATCGCGCCCTCGGAGACGACGATGATCGGCGCGTAGTCGAGCCGGAAGCGGCCCTGCACCCACTCGCAGACCTGGTCGATGTCGAAGCGGACCTCGGGGATCAGGATCGCGTTGGCGCCGCCGGCCATGCCGGAGTGCAGCGCGATCCAGCCGGCGTGGCGCCCCATGACCTCGACGATGAGCGCCCGGTGGTGGGACTCGGCGGTGGTGTGCAGCCGGTCGATCGCCTCGGTCGCGATGTTGACCGCCGTGTCGAAGCCGAAGGTGAAGTCGGTGCCGGAGAGGTCGTTGTCGATCGTCTTCGGCACCCCGACGACCTTGACGCCGGCGTCGTCGAGCTCGGTCGCGACGCCGAGGGTGTCCTCCCCGCCGATGGCCACCAGCGCGTCGACCCCGAGGTCCTGGAGGTTCTTCTTGATGCGCGCGACCCCGTCCTCGATGGCGAAGGGGTTGGTCCGCGACGACCCGAGGATCGTGCCGCCGCGGGGGAGCAGGCCGCGCACGGCCGGGATGTCCAGCGGCCGGGCGAGGGCCTCCAGGGGCCCGCGCCAGCCGTCCCGGAACCCCAGGAACTCGTAGCCGTACTCGGGGACGCCGCGCCGGACGATCGCCCGGATGACGGCGTTGAGACCGGGGCAGTCGCCGCCGCCGGTGAGGATGCCCACGCGCATGACTGGAGGTTCCCACGACGTCCGTGCGAGCGCGGCGGCCCCTGGTTGCACGATCGGTGAGCGCAACCCATCGGGCGGGCCGATGAGGTGGGTCAGCAACGCGGGCGGGACGTAGTTCGCCGACGGAGCAGATGAGGGTCCGCCGCCAACGAACAACGTCTCGTTCGGTCGCCCGTTGGGGCGCCCCTCGTTGCGTCTCGACCGACCGAACGCCTCGAGAAGGTCGAGAACCCGCCGACGCGGATCACGACCGCCGGAGAGCGACAGCCGTCAGCTCGCGGGAAGGATGTTGCTGTTGCGGTGGAAGACGTTGTCCGGGTCGTACTCGGCCTTGAT
>CADCTH010000446.1 GCA_902805495.1 uncultured Actinomycetospora sp. | reverse complement strand
CGGCGTCCTCGGCCGGCACCACCACCCCGACGATCTCGCCCGAGCGCGCGTGCCACACCGACGACGCGAGCCCGGCGAGGGCCTCCGACGGCGCGGGCAGCGGGTCGTCATCACCGTCCCCGGTGGGCGCCACCACGCAGCACAGCGCGGCGTCCTCGGGGACGTCGAGCAGGCGGGCGGCGTCGCGGGCCACGGCGGGGTCGCCACCGCGCTCGGCGAGCAGGCCCTCCAGCACCGCCCAGCGCCGCCCGAGCTCGAGCCCGCGCAGCCGGGCCTCCTCGCGGCGGTAGGCGTCGACGAGACGGTCGGAGCTGGCGTCGAGGATGCGCCACACGTCGTCGGCCACCACCAGCAGCGCCGCGTCGTACCGGCCCGCGAACCGCTCGCCGGACACCTCGCGCATCCGCTCCCACACCAGCCGCCCGCACTGGCGGTAGGCGCGGAGCACGACCTCGAGCGGGACGCCCTGACGTGCGCGGCGCTGCCCCGTGTCCACGGTGAGCGCCGCCGCGTCGACCCCGGGCGGCAGGTCCCCGGCGAGCAGGGTGAGCAGACGCTCGAGGCTCGCCCGGCAGGTGGCGCGCAGGTCGTCGCGCACCGGGACGCCGAGCGCGGCGTAGACGTCCTCGCGCTCGAGCAGGCGCCGGGTCAGGCGGCCGGCGAGGGCGTCGACCTCCTCCAGCAGCGCCCGGCACAGCGCGGTGAGGGCGTCCCGGGCGGCGCCGGGAGCGCCGTCGGGCCGGACGGGAGCGGCCACCGTCGAAGCATGCCGTGCGGAGGGTGGAGAGGTCCACGTCACACCGGGGGCGGACGGTCAGGGCTGCGGGGACGGCGAGGGCTTCGGCGGCTTCCCCCGCCACGCGAGCGACCGCGCGTCGAGCTCGCGCAGCAGCGGGTCGCCCTCGGCCAGCAGCCGCTCCCCCTGCGCCACGGCGTGGGCGAGACGGTCGTCGTCGAGCCGGCGGAACGCTGCGCCCCGTCCGCGGCCGAGGACGTCGTACCAGCAGGCGCCGACCGCGTCGTCGAGCAGCACGCGACCGAAGCAGTGGTCGTGGCGCAGCGTCCACCGGTCGCGGGCCGCGGCGGCGGGCAGCTCGCGGTCGACGAGCTCGCGGTAGCGGGCCAGGAGGGCGTCGCGGTCCGGCATCCGGTCGGTTACCCGCTCGCGCGCCGTCCGGTCGGGGTCACGCGGCCCTGCACGGTGAGCCGGACATCGGTGCCGACCTCGGGCGCGGCGTGCCCGGGGGTCCGGGCCAGCACGGTGTCGGGCAGGGGGTGCTCCCCGGAGCCGGAGCGCACGCGCAGGCGCACCGTCGCGTCGTGCCCGTAGAACGTGGCGTCGACGACGCGGGCGACCACCTCGCCCGGCGCTCCGCCGTTCACCAGGGGCTCGAGGACGATCTGCTCGGGGCGCACGAGCACCGTCGTGGGCCCGGGCTCCGGGCGTCCGCTGACCGGGTGGGTGCCGAGCACCGAGTCGGCGTGCCCGTCGCGGACCGTGGCCTGCAGGAGGACGGCGTCGCCGACGAACGCGGCGACCTCGGCGTCGGCCGGCCGTCGGTAGAGCTCCGCCGGCGGCGCGACCTGCACGACCCGGCCCTCGCTCAGCACCGCGACCTGGCCGGCCATCGACAGCGCCTCGCCCTGGTCGTGGGTGACCAGCACCGCGGTGGTCCCCGCGTGCTCGAGGGCCGCGGCCACGGCGCGGCGGGTGCTCTCGCGCAGCTCGGCGTCGAGGGCGGCGAACGGCTCGTCGAGCAGCACCGCCCGCCGGCCCGGCGCCAGCGCCCGGGCCAGCGCGACCCGCTGCTGCTGGCCCCCGGAGAGCTGGTGCGGGTAGCGGTCGGCGAGACCGGGCTCGAGGCCGACCAGCTCGAGCAGCTCGTCGACCCGGTGCCGGGCGCGCCGGAGCCGCCGCGGCAGCCCGAAGCCGACGTTGCCCGCGACGTCCAGGTGCGGGAAGAGGCTGCCCTCCTGGCTGACGTAGCCCACGCGGCGCCGCTCGGGCGGGAGGTCGACGACGGGGCGGCCGTCGAGGGCGACGGTGCCGGCGTCCGGGGCCACGAAGCCGGCGATGATCCGCAGCAGCGTGGTCTTCCCGCAGCCGGAGCGACCGAGCACCGCGGTCAGACTCCCGGGGGCGACCTCGAGGTGGACGTCGTGGAGCACCCCGACCGGGCCGAAGGACTTCGAGACCCCGGCCACCCGGATCCCGGCCGGCGCCACCCCGGTCACGAGAGGCCTCCCGGGACGCCCCGGCGCGTCAGCAGCCAGGCCGCCGGCGCGGAGATCAGCACCATGAGCGCGGCGTAGGGCGCCGCCGCCCCGTAGGCGACGGCGTCGGCGTGACCCCAGAACTGCGTGGCCAGCGTGTCGGTGCCGATCGGCGCCAGGAGCAGGGTGGCGGTCAGCTCGGTGACCACGGCGAGGAAGACCAGCGCGGCCCCGGCGCCGAGGCCGCGCGCGACCAGCGGCAGCGTCACCCGCGCCATCACCGCGGCCGGGCGCACGCCGAGAGAGCGGGCGACGTCGTCGAGCTCGGGCGGCACCTGGGCGAGCGCCGACCGGATCGCCACCATCGCCCGCGGCAGGAACAGGATCGCGTAGGCGACCAGGAGCAGGGCGGTGGTCTGGTAGATCGCCGGGAGGGCCCGGACGGACACGGTGACCAGGGCGAGCGCGACGACGATGCCGGGCAGGGAGCTCCCCACCCAGCTGCTGCGCTCGACGAGGCGCCCGAGCCGGCCCGGGTGGCGCACCGCGACCCAGGCGATCGGGAGGGCGAGCAGCGTGGTCACCGCGGCGCCCCCGGCCGCGATGCCGAGCGTGGTGACGGTGGCGAGCCCGAGCTCGGCGAGCGGGAAGGCCGTCGAGGACCCCTCGACGAGCCACCGCCCGAGCGCGGCGAGGGGGACGCCCAGCGCCAGCGCCACCAGCGCCGCGAGGCCGAGGAGGGCGAGCGGGGTCGCCCGACCCGCCGGGCGCGGCGGGCGGGGCCGCGCCGTCCCGGACCCCACGCGTGCGAGGCGCGAGCGCCCGGCCAGGCGCAGCGCCCCGGCCAGCAGCAGCAGGCAGAGCAGCACCAGCACGGCGGCGAGCAGGGCCGCGGCGGGCCCGGCGAAGGACGACTCGTAGGCGTCGTAGATGGCGGTGGTGAACGTCGGGAAGCGCAGCATCTGCAGGGCGCCGAACTCGGCGAGCAGGTGCAGCCCGACCAGCAGCACCCCGGCCAGGACGGCGGGCCGCAGTGCCGGCAGCACGGCCCGCCGGACCGCGGCGACCGGGCCGAGGCCCAGTGCGCGGGCCGACTCCTCGTGCACGGGGTCGAGCCCGCGCAGGGTGGCGGCCACCGGCAGGGCGACGAACGGGAAGTACGACAGCGTGGTGACGAGCACCGCCCCGGCGAAGCCCTCGACGGCGGAGGTCATCGACACCCAGGCGTAGCTGTTGACGAACGCCGGGACCGCGAGCGGGGCGGCGAGGAGCCCGACCCACACCGGCCGGCCCGGCACCGTCGTGCGCACGACCACCCAGGCCGCCGCCGTCCCGATCACCGCGCACGCGGTCGTGGTGGCGATCACCAGGCCGACCGTGTTGACCAGCAGCTCCCCGACGCGCGCCCGGAAGAGCAGCGCCACCGCCGCCCCCGGCTCGGCGCGCGCCGAGGCGACCACCACGAAGCCCAGCGGCACGAGCGTCAGGACCGCCACCGCGACCGCCGCGACGAGCCCGAGCGGGGGACCCGCGCGGCGCGGAGCGGTCAGGGTCGCCGGCACGCGCGCCCGGTCACAGCAGGCCGGCCTGCTGCATCATCGCGACGGACCGCGGGCCGTCGAGGGAGTTGATGTCCACCGGCGGCGCCCCGAGCTCGGCGATGGGGCGCAGGCGGGGGTTCGACGGCACCGCGGGGTTGACCGTGTACTCCAGCGCGGTGCTGTTCGCGAGGACCCGCTGCCCGTCCGGACCGTTGAGGTAGCGCACCAGCATCTGCGCCTCCGCCGGGGTGTCGCTGGAGCGCAGGACGCCACCGCCCGAGGTGCTGAGGAACGCGCCGGGGTCCTCGCCGCCGAAGTGGTGCAGCTCGGCGGCAGCGCTGTTGGCGCCGGCCTCCGCGCGGTCCTTCGACCAGTAGTAGTGGTAGATGATCCCGGCGGGGATCTCCCCCGCGTTCACCGCGCGCATGGTGGCGGTGTTGCTCTGGTAGAGGCGCCCGTTGTTCTTGAGGCCCTGCAGCCACTGCTGGGTCGCGGCCTCGCCCCGGGTGGCCGCCACCGCGCTGACGATGGCCTGGAAGTCGGCCCCGCCCGGCGGGAACCCGACGCGTCCCTGCCACTCGGGCCCGGCCAGGTCCATGATCGAGCGGGGCAGCTGGTCGGCGGGCAGCAGCGTGCGGTTGTAGACGAGCACGGTCGAGCGGGCGGCGATGCCGGCCCAGTCGCCCTGGGCGGACCGGAACTCCGGGGGGACCTGCTCCAGCGTCGCGGGCTCGAGCGGGGCGAACAGCCCGCGGTCCGAGACCAGCGACATCGCCGGCGAGTTCTCGGTGATGAAGACGTCCGCGGGCGAGGCAGCACCCTCGGCGACGATCTGGTTCGCGAGCTCGCTGTCGTCGCCGTTGCGCATCTCCACGCGGACGCCCGTGCGCGCGGTGAAGTCCTGGACCCACTCCTGGGCCAGGTCCTCGTGCTGGGCGTTGTAGAGCGTCACCGTGACCGGTTCCGGGGGCGCCGACGAACCACACCCGGCGAGGAGCAGGGCTCCCGCCACGACGCCGACGACAGCCCGGCTCACCCGCACGAATTCCTCCTCATGGCCTCGATCGGGGTAAACGTAGCATTACCTTCATCCGGAGCCGGGAGCGGCGGATCGGCGCCCGAACCGCCCAGAACTGGACACCTGAGGCCAGCCTTCCCTACCTTTCCCGCCCGTGCAGCTGTACGTCTTCTCGGTCGAGCCGGGTCTCGTGCGCGACGTCGTCGCCGCCGGGGCGGCGGGGATCGTGGTCGACTGGGAGAACCGCGGCAAGGAGCGCCGGCAGCAGGGCTGGGGCACGGAGATCAACCGGCACACGCCCCGCGACCTCGAGCGGGTGCGGGCGGCCACCGGCGGTCGGGTGCTGTGCCGCATCAACGCCCACGGGCCGTGGACCGCCGACGAGGTGCGGGCCGCCGTCGCCCGCGGCGCCGACGAGATCCTGCTCCCGATGGTCCGGCGCCCCGAGGAGGTCGACCGGACCCTCGACCTCGTCGACGGGCGGTGCGGGCTGGGCATCCTCGTGGAGACCCGGGACGCGGTCGAGCGCGCCGCCGAGCTCGCGCGCCGCCCGCTCAGCCGGGTCTACCTCGGCCTCAACGACCTGCGCATCGACCGCGGCGCCACCGACCTGTTCACCCCGCTCGTCGACGGCACGGTCGACCGCGTGCGCGCCGCCGTCGACGTCCCGTTCGGGGTGGCGGGACTGACGCTGCCCGGCCTCGGCGCGCCGATCCCCACCCGGCTCATCGGCGCCGAGCTCGACCGGGTCGACGCCGCGTTCACGTTCCTGCGCCGCTCGTTCCTCGCCGACCTCGCAGGTCGCGATCCCGCCGTCGAGGTGCCGCGGATGCACGCGGCCAGCGCGGCGCTGCGGGCCCGGACACCCGACCAGGTGCGCGCCGACCGGGACGCACTGCTCGCCGCCGTCGGCGGCACGCCGGCCCCCCTGCAACCGGCGTGACCCGGGCCCTCGTCAACGGGGCGGGCGGCTTCGTCGGCCGCCACCTCGTCGCGCGGCTGCGGGCCGACGGCTGGGACGTCGTGGCCGTGACGCGCGCCGAAGCGGACCTGGCCGACCCGGACGCCGG
>CADCTH010000445.1 GCA_902805495.1 uncultured Actinomycetospora sp. | reverse complement strand
CACGGGGCCGTCGTCGTCGCGTGCTTCGCCGAGGCCCTCACCCGCTGCCTCCACGGCACCGCCGATGACCTCCCCGCGGCCATCACCTCCACCCTGGGCGAGGTCGGAGGACTGGCGATCCCCGAGGAGCCCCCGGACCCGGCTCGGGGTCGGGGTCCGGGGGCGACGGGGGTCGGACCCGGAGGTGGGCCGCCGCCGTCGGCGGCAGGCTCGACGCCATGACCACACCGCAGTCCACGCCCGCCCCGTCCGTCGCCGACCTCGGGTTCCGCCGCAGCCGCGGCGACCGCTGGATCGCCGGGGTCTGCGGCGGCATCGCCGCCCGCACCGGGCTCGACCCGAACCTCGTGCGTGTCCTCGCGGTACTCCTGGCCGTGTTCGGGCACCTGGTGGGTCTGATCGCCTACCTGGCCGCGTGGGCACTCGTGCCCGAGGAGGGCGTCGACGGTGCCGCCGGCCCGGTGACCCCGCCCGCGGAGCCGCCGAGCACGGTCTGACCCCGGCGGACCGGCGCGGGCGGGCGAACTACGCTCGCCCGCGTCGTCGCGCCAGGAGGATGCACGTGCCCACCCCGCCCTTCACCTCGGTGTACCACCAGGGCTTCGTGCGGGTCGCCGCCGCGACGCTGCGCACCACGATCGTCGAGCCCGCCGCCAACGCGGCGTCGCTGCTGTCGGTGGCGCGGCAGTGCCACGACGACGGGGTGGGCGTCGCCGTGTTCCCCGAGCTGACGCTCTCGGGCTACTCGATCGAGGACCTGCTCCTGCAGGACACGCTGCTCGACGCCGTCGTCGACGCGCTGCGCGACATCGTCGCCGCGTCGGCCGACCTCACGCAGGTGCTGGTGCTCGGCGCGCCCCTGCGCCACCGCCACCGGCTCTACAACTGCGCGGTCGTCGTGCACCGCGGCCGCGTCCTGGGCGTCGTGCCCAAGACCTACCTGCCGAACTACCGCGAGTTCTACGAGCCGCGCCAGATGGCGTCCGGTGCCGGCGAGGCGGGGACGATCCGGCTGCTCGGCGAGGACGTGCCCTTCGGCGCCGACCTCCTCTTCGCGGCCACCGACGTCGACGGCCTGGTGCTGCACGTCGAGGTGTGCGAGGACATGTTCGTCCCGATCCCGCCGAGCGCCGAGGCGGCGCTGGCCGGGGCCACCGTGCTCGCGAACATCTCGGGCAGCCCCATCACCGTCGGGCGCGCCGACGACCGCCAGCTCCTGGCGAGGTCGGCGTCGGCGCGGTGCTCGGCGGCCTACGTCTACGCCGCGGCGGGCGAGGGGGAGTCGACCACCGAGGTCTCGTGGGACGGGCAGACCAGCATCCACGAGAACGGGGTGCTGCTGGCCGAGACCGAGCGGTTCCCGGACGGCGAGCAGCACGCCGTCGCCGACGTCGACCTGCGCCTGATCCGCTCCGAGCGCCTGCGCATGGGCACGTTCGACGACAACCGCCGGCGCCACGATCAGACGTCGAGCACGGCCTTCCGCACCGTCGAGTTCGTCCTCGACCCGCCGACGGGCGACATCGGCTTCCGCCGCGCGGTCGAGCGCTTCCCGTTCGTGCCGAACGACCCGGCGCGCCTCGAGCAGGACTGCTTCGAGGCCTACAACATCCAGGTCTCGGGGCTCCAGCAGCGGCTGCGGGCGATCGGCGGACCGAAGATCGTCATCGGGGTCTCCGGCGGGCTCGACTCCACCCACGCGCTGATCGTCGCCGCCCGGGCGATGGACCGCGCCGGGCGCCCCCGCTCCGACATCCTCGCCTTCACCCTGCCCGGCTTCGCGACGGGCGAGCGCACCAAGTCCAACGCGCAGCGCCTGTCCGAGGCCCTGGGCTGCACTTTCGAGACGATCGACATCACGGAGTCCGCGCGGATCATGCTGCGCGAGCTCGACCACCCGTTCTCCCAGGGCGAACCGCAGTACGACGTGACGTTCGAGAACGTCCAGGCGGGGCTGCGCACCGACTACCTCTTCCGTGCCGCCAACCAGCGCGGCGGGATCGTGCTGGGCACCGGCGACCTCTCGGAGGCGGCGCTGGGCTGGTCGACCTACGGCGTCGGTGACCAGATGTCGCACTACACGGTCAACGCCGGCGTGCCCAAGACGCTGGTGCAGCACCTGATCCGCTGGGTGATCAGCTCGAAGCAGTTCGAGGACGACGTCGCCGAGGTGCTCCAGGACGTCCTCGACACCGAGATCAGCCCCGAGCTCGTGCCCGCGGACTCCGACCAGGAGATCCAGTCGAGCCAGGAGAAGATCGGGCCCTACGACCTGCAGGACTTCACCCTCTACTGGGTGCTGCGCCACGGCTTCCGGCCCTCGCGCATCGCGTTCCTGTCCTGGTACGCGTGGCGCGACCTCGACGCCGGCCACTGGCCCCCGGGCTACCCGGAGGGCGACCGGGCGGCGTACGACCTCGCCGAGATCCGGCGCTGGCTGCAGGTGTTCGCGCAGCGGTTCTTCGGCTTCGCGCAGTTCAAGCGCTCGGCGCAGCCCAACGGGCCCAAGGTCGTCGCCGGCGGCTCGCTCTCGCCCCGCGGCGACTGGCGCGCCCCGTCGGACTCCTCGGCGACGATCTGGCTCGAGGAGATCGAGGAGAACGTGCCGGAGTCGTGAGCAGTGGCTCGAGCGTCAGCCCGCGGCGCGCTTGGCCCGGTCGTCGGGGAACCAGCGGCGCGCGACCACCGCGTCGGCCCACCCGTCGAGGGTGCTGACGAGCGGGTCGAGCGCGGTGCCGAGGGCCTCGATCACCGGGCGCAGCGCGCGGTCGGCGGCCTCCTCGACGCCGTCGCGCACCCGCCGGCCGTGGTCGGAGAGCCCGCTGCCGTCGAGCAGCCCGCGCTCGCGCAGGCGGGCGACGGCGCCCTCCATCGCCTCGGGCGACCAGCCGCGGGTGGCCGTGTACTCGAGCAGGCCGTAGCCCACCCACAGCTCGGTGAGCACGTTGACCTCGATCGCGTCGAGCCCGGCCGCGACGCAGGCGCCGAGGTGGGAGTCGCCGCGGTGCTCGCGCAGCAGGCTGGTCGCGTGCCACAGGCGCCCGTGCGGGTCGTCGGGCCAGGGCAGGGCCGCCTGCCCCGCGAACAGCGGGCGCCCCACGACGGCGGCCCCGGTCAGGGCCGAGCGCAGCGTCCCGACGACGGCCTCGACGTCGTCGGTGTCGACGCCGTCGAGCGCGTCGTGCAGCGCCCGCGAGCCCGCCCGGACCCGGGCGTCGCGCAGCTGCACGACCGACCGCGCCGCGCGCGCCCGCGCCCACAGGTCGTGCAGGAACCCCGGCGCGAACACCCCGAACGTCGCGGCCACCACCGCGCCCTCGACGTCGCCGAGCACGGAGGCGCGGCCGCCGACGTAGCCCGCGAGGAAGTCGAGCCCGGCCGCCTCGCGCTCCCGGGCGGCGGCGTCGCTCCACACGGTGACCATCGCGAGGGGCTCGATCGCGTCGCGCAGCCGCCGGGTCGGGGAGACGTCGGTGTCCACGGCGCGGATCGTCGTCGCGCCGGGGTGGGCGCGTCCAGTCGGTGCCCGTGCTCTCGGGCCCCGTCCCGGCCACCGGAACCCGGCCTCGACGCGCCCCGCCCGCGTCTGATCTTCTGACGCCGCCGGGTCGGGCGACGAGGAGGACGTGTGGGCGAGGTCGATCTCGCGGCGGCGACGGCCGACTGGTCGCCCGCACCGGAGTCGACGACGGGCGGGACGACGGCCTGGGCGGTCGCCGCGTTCTCCGGTCTGCTCGACCTGCCGCCGGTCGCGGCCGAGGGCGAGGAGCTGCCGCCCTTCTGGCACTGGTTCGGCTTCCTCGACCACCCGCGCCAGGACGAGCTCGGCGACGACGGCCACCCCGCCGCGGGGAGGTTCCTGCCGCCGGTGCCGCACCGGCGTCGCATGATCGCGGGCGGGCGCCTCGAGGTGCGCAGCCCGATGCGCGTGGGGGAGACGCTGCGCCGCACCACGTCGCTCGCCGGCCGCGACGTCAAGCACGGGCGCAGCGGCGCGATGCTGCTGGTGACCCTGCGCCACGAGTTCGCCCGGGACGACGAGGTGCTCGTGGTCGAGGAGCAGGACGTCGTCTACCGCTCGCAGCCGCCCGGCACCGCGCGCGGCATCGCCGCCCCCGAGGCCCCCGGTGCGGCGCCGGACCCCGGCCCGGAGGCCGTGGAGCTGACCCCCTCGGAGACGCTGCTCTTCCGCTTCAGCGCGCTGACCCACAACCCGCACCGCATCCACTACGACGCCCCGTACGCCACGGGCGTCGAGGGCTACCCGGGTCTCGTCGTGCACGGTCCGCTGCTCGCGCTCATGCTGGCCGAGATTCCCCGTCGACACCGTGCCGGTCGGGGCCTCGCCCGGTGCGACTACCGCCTCGCGCGGCCGGTGTTCGCGGGAGCGCGGGTCCGCGCCGATCACCTCGCCGACCCCGCCCCGTCCGACGCCACCGACGACGCTGCCGCCGCCCTCCGGGTCGCGTGCGGCGTCCCCGGGGCGCCTCCCTCGATCACCGCCACGATCACCTTCGAACCCCAGGAGCACCGGCGATGACCATCACCCCGTCCCGATCCGGCTCGATCTTCGGCCACTCGGTCAAGCGCACCGAGGACCAGGGCCTGATCACCGGCGCCGAGAAGTACACCGGGGACCTGCCCATCGAGGGCTCGTACCACGTGGTCTTCGTGCGGTCGCCGATCGCGCACGGCACGCTGAACTCGATCGACGTCGAGGAGGCGCGCTCGCGGCCGGGGGTCGTCGGCGTCTACACCGACGGCGACCTCGAGATCGCCGACCGCCCCGGCCTGCACGGCGTCGTCCCCGACGTCATGTCGCGCCCGCCGCTGGCCCGGGGCCGTGTGCGCTTCGTCGGCGACATCGTCGCGGCCGTGGTGGCCGAGACCGCGGGCCAGGCGCTCGACGCCGCCGAGTCGGTGTTCCCCGACATCGACCCGCTGCCCCCGGTGGTCGGCATCGAGGAGGCGCAGGCCGAGGGCGGCCCGCTGGTCTACGAGGAGCACGGGTCGAACGTCATCGCGGGCGCCGGCACCGGCGAGGTCGAGGGCATCTTCGACAACGCCGACGTCGTGGTGAAGGAGCGCTTCCACAACCAGCGCCTGGCGGGCGTGCCGATGGAGCCCAACGCCTGCGTCGCGGTGCCCGGCGGTGTCGACGTGCCCGGCTCCGCAGGCTCCGCGGGTGGCCAGAACGGCGGCGTCACCCTGTGGCTGTCGGTCCAGACCCCGCACGGCGCCCGGGACGCGCTGGCCGCGGACCTCGGCCTCGAGGCCGAGCAGGTCCGCGTCATCGCCCCGCGCGTCGGCGGCGGCTTCGGCCCCAAGGCCACCGCGTACCCGGAGTACTCGATCGCGGCGCGCGCCGCGATGGTGCTCGGGCACCCGGTGCGCTGGACCGAGACCCGCTCGGAGAACCTGCTCTCGATGGTGCACGGCCGCGCGCAGGTGCAGGACATCGAGCTGGGCGTGCGCAACGACGGCCGCCTCGTCGGCCTGCGCGGCGTCGTCGTCGGCGACGGCGGGGCCTACCCGGCCGTCGGCACGATCCTGCCGAGCCTCACCCAGCTGATGGCCCAGGGCGTCTACGACATCCCGGCCATCGACTTCACGTGGAAGTGCGTCACCACCAACACCACGACCACCGGCGCGTACCGCGGCGCCGGGCGCCCGGAGGCCACGCAGCTCCTCGAGCGCATCATCGACATCGCCGCCGACCAGATCGGCATGGACCCGCTCGAGATGCGCCGGAAGAACTTCCTGCAGCCCGACGCGTTCCCGATGACGAGCCTCACCGGCGCCGAGTACGACAACGCCGAGCACGAGAAGGCGCTCGACGCGGTCAAGGTGGCCGCGGGCTACGACGACCTGCGCGCCGAGCAGGAGCGCCGCCGCGCCGAGGGCGGGAGCACGGCGCTGGGCATCGGCGTCGCCTCGTACGTCGAGGTCACCGCCCCGCTCGGCCTCGACGGCGAGTACGGCTCGGCGCAGGCGCACCCCGACGGCACGTTCACCGTCATGGCCGGCACCAGTGCCCACGGCCAGGGCCACGAGACCGCCTACGCGCAGCTCGCGTCGGGCGTGCTCGGCGTGCCGATGGAGAAGATCAAGGTCGTCCAGTCCGACACGGCGCTGGTGCGCAGCGGCGCGGGCACGCTGGGCTCGCGGTCGCTGCAGACCGGCGGCAGCGCGATCCACAACGCTTCCGAGCAGCTCGTCGCCCGGGCCCGCGAGATCGCCGCGCACCTGCTCGAGGCGTCCGTCGACGACATCGAGCAGACCGACGGCGGGTTCGGCGTGCGCGGCATCGCCGATCGCGAGATCACGTGGTCGCAGGTGGCCACGGCGGCCGAGGACGGCTCGGGCTCGGAGACCGGCGAGGCCGGCCCGCTGCTCCAGGAGCTCGACTTCAAGCAGGGCCAGTCGAGCTTCCCGTTCGGCTCGCACATCGCGGTGGTCGAGGTCGACCTGGACACCGGCATGGTCCGCCAGCGCCGCCACGTCGCCGTCGACGACGCGGGCCGCATCCTCAACCCGATGCTCGTCGCCGGCCAGCAGCACGGCGGCATCGCGCAGGGCATCGCGCAGGCGCTCTACGAGCGGGTGACCTACGACGAGGACGGCAACCCGACCTCGGGCAACCTCGCCTCGTACGTCATCCCGTCGGCGGCCGACCTGTGCGCGTTCGAGGTGTCGAACACCGAGACCCCGACCCACCTCAACCCCATCGGCGCCAAGGGCATCGGGGAGTCGGGGACGATCGGGTCGATGCCGGCGGTGCAGAACGCGGTGATCGACGCGCTGTCGCACCTCGGCGTGCGGCACATCGACATGCCGCTGACCCCGGAGGCCGTGTGGCGCGCGATCCAGGGCGCCTCGGCCGAGGACCCGGCGAAGCGCCAGGCCGCCGGCCCCGAGTACGCGGGCGAGCCGGCGTCGCAGCACTGACCCTCACGTGAGCGATCCTGGGGCCCATAGGCCCAAGGATCGCTCACGAGGGGTCAGCCGGGGAGCACCCAGCCGACGGGGTCGGCGAGGCGCTGCGCGTCGTCGGGGCCCCAGGTGCCGGGCTCGTAGGGCTCGGGGCGGCGGTCGTCGTCGAGCACCGCGGCGGCGGCCGACCAGACCTCCTCCAGCCCGTCGGGGCGGGTGAACAGCGCGCGGTCGCCGATGAGCACGTCGTGGATCAGCCGCGTGTACGGCGGCAGCGGGTCGCCCCCGGACAGGCCGTCGAGCGGGATCTGGGTCCACGTCGTGCCCAGCTCCATCGCCGCGCCCGGGGTCTTGACGTTCATCGACAGCGCCAGCGCCCCGTCGCCAGCGAGGTCGAAGCACAGCACGTTGCCCCGGTGCGGCAGGCCCTCGGCGGGCACCGGGGTGTCCTCCGGGTCGCGGAACACCAGGTTGACCTTCTGGTGGCTCTGGGCCATGCGTTTGCCGGTGCGCAGCAGGAACGGCACCCCGCGCCAGCGCTCGCTGTCGATCCACAGCCGGGCGGCGACGAACGTCTCGGTGGGGGAGTCCGCCGCGACGTGGTCGATGTCGAGGTAGCCGTCGAACTGCCCGCGGACCACCTCGTCGCGGTCCAGGGGCCGGAACGCGCGCACGGCCGCGGCCCGGGCCTCGGCCACGTCGTCGGCGGCGAGCGAGGCGGGCGGCTCCATGGCCACCTCGGCGGCGACCTGGAACAGGTGCGTCACCAGCATGTCGAGCACCGCGCCGGTGGCGTCGTAGAACTGCGCGCGGTCGCTGACGTCGAGGGTCTCGGGCACGTCGATCTGCACGGCGGCCACGTGGTGGCGGTCCCACGAGCTGCCGAACAGGCCGTTGGCGAAGCGCAGCGCCCGCAGCTCCTGCGTCGCCTCCTTGCCGAGGAAGTGGTCGATGCGGAAGACCTGCGACTCGTCGAGCACCTCGTGCACGACCTCGTCGAGCGACTTGAAGCCCTCCATCGACGTGCCGAACGGCTTCTCGTAGACCACCCGCGCGCCCTCCGCGAGCCCGTGCGCCCCGATCGCGCGCGTGTAGTCGGCGAACGCCTGGGGCGGCAGGCCGAAGTAGTGCACGAGCCGGGCGTCGGCCCCGATGTCGTCGCGGGCCTCCCCGACGCGGTCGAGGAGCTCGCCCGGGTCGTCGGGGGTGAAGCCGCCGCCGGCGAAGCGCAGCCGGGCCGCGAACGCGTCCCACGGCCCGTCGGCGGGCTTGACCGCGCCGAACTCCTCGACCGCGGCGTGCACGTCGTCGCGGAACTCGTCGTCGGTCTTGCTGCGCCGCCCGCTGCCGATCAGGCGCCACTCCGCGGGCAGCAGGCCCTCCTGCGCGAGACGGAAGAACGACGGCAGCACCAGGCGCTTGGCCAGGTCGCCGGTCGCCCCGAACAGGACGAAGACGATGGGGTCGGGTGCTTCGGGTGCGGCCACGCGGGCAACGTATCCCCGTCCCGCGCGCCGGACACCCGACCCGCCCCTCCGTGGCGCCCGGGTCGGGGAGCGCGCCGGTGTCAGCGAAGTGGCGTCGCAGACGTTCAGTGTCCGTATCGGTACTTCGATCACCACGCGCGACGGCCAGCGCGGGGTGGGGGAGGGCCTCATCCGTCGGGGCGCAGGTCGGCCTGCATCAGGACGGTGTCGGCCCACTGGCCGTTCTTGTAGCCCACCGACGGCATCCGCCCGACCTCGACGAACCCCAGCCGCCGGTGCAGCACCGTCGACGGGGTGTCGTGCCGGGACCCGGCCAGCGCGGCGATCACCGCGACGACCTGGCGCACCTCGGTGCCCCGCAGCGCGTCGAGCAGGCCGGCCAGCAGGCGCGACCCCAGTCCCCGCCCGGCGGCCTCGGGCGCGATGTAGATCGAGTCCTCCACCGTGTAGCGGTACGCGGCGTGCGGCCGGAACCGCGTGATGTAGGCGAAGCCCTCGACCTCGCCGTCGATCTCGGCGACGAGGAACGGCAGCCCCCGGCCCGACGCCGCGATCCGCTCGCGCCAGACGTCGTCGGACGGCGGGGCCTCGACGAACGTCGCGATCGAGTGCAGCACGTAGCCGGCGAAGATCGCGGAGACCCGCCCGGCGTCGTCGGCCACGGCGGGCCGCAGGACACCCGGGCCGCTCCCGGTGCTCGCGTCGGTGCGATCGATGGACACGTCCGCGAGTGTCCTACTCGATCCGGACCAGCGAGAACTCCCACTCGCCGCTCGGCTCGTTGAAGCCCGTCCGCTCGTAGATCGCGTGCTGCTGGGCGCCCATGGCGTCGGAGACCGTGCGCCGCAGCCCGTGCTCCTGGCTCGGCAGCGGGATCCGCTGGAGCAGCGGGGGCTCCTCCCCGGCACTGTCGGGGACGGTGATCGCCCCCGTGCCCTGCAGGGGGCCGTTGACGTAGCGGACCGCGAACTCCATGTGTCCTCCCAGACGGTTCGCGCCACCCTACGACCCCGCCCCGCGGTCGTCATCGCCGCCGGTTCGGCCGTCTTGCCCCGATCGGCCGACTGCTGAATCTTCAATCGCCACGTAGCGTGGTCATGTGCGCTCCGCCCTCTTCCTGCTCGGCGGCATGGTGCTGCTCGGGGCCGGGATCGCCGTCATCGCGCTGGGTGTGTCCGGTGGGCTCGTGGTCGGGCCCGCCCTCATCGTCGCCGGGCTCCTGGTCAAGGCGGCCGGCCTGCTCACCGCCGACGCCGGGCCCACGCCGCCCGCCGGCTCAGGTCGCACGGTG